>NZ_JACSOE010000051.1:0-34154 GCF_014349115.1 Alteromonas sp. BZK5
AGATGTTAAGGCGACAGCCAAGATCTATCTGAAATCCGGGAATAACCCGGAATAAGGCCGAAATCAGGCCTAAAACGGCAGTATATTTGCCGAAATTGAAATTTTAGCGTTCAAAAATTAGACGGTAAGTGCAAAGGCTGGTTCAAGAACTAAATTGCAGGACTTATTCGCAGTTTCCTTAAAGTAAATTCATAAAACCATTATATTGCGACAAAATAAGTCGCCAGTTAAAGTGAAGCAATGACTTATTTTGTCGCAATAGTCATTTGTTGTGTGCAGAAAGCAATTTAAGAATTAATTATGCCAGCAAGAAAAGTGAAATCGTTAACTAGAACTCTAGCCATGCTTAAGTGTATTCCTGTCGCGCCTAAGTTCTTAACTACTAATCAAATACACAGACATTTGTTAAGTATCGATCCTGATGTCAGTCTAAGAACTGTCCAACGTGATTTAATTGAGTTATCGGATATTATGGGCTTAACTTTTGGAGAGTCACCAGAAGGTTACAAATGGTCTTTTGCTTTTGATTCTCCCAACCAGTTCATTCCAGCAATTTCTAGGGAGGAAGCGCTATCTTTAAAACTGGTGAAGGAACACCTTAAGCTATACTTGCCTAGTCACGTCTATAACCGTCTGACAGCGCTATTCAAGAAGTCAGACGACGTTTTAAAAAAATCATCAGAGACAAAAGATTGGCTTAATTTAGTGCAACCAATGCCACAGGCGTTATCGTTTAAGCCGACGAATGTAAAACAAGAGTTTATTGATAGCATTTATCAAGGTCTGTTAACAAAATCTTGGCTGAAAATTCAATATGATACGAAGAACAAAACCTATAAGATAAAACCATTAGGTGTGATAATTCGTGATTCAAAGCTTGTTTTGGTTTGTCAGTATGACGGCTTTGATAATATGCGAAACCTATTAGTGCATAGATTGAAATCTGTAGAAATATTAAGTCAAACATATCAGTCTGACTTCTCTTTAAAAGCCTATATTGCCAACCAAGCCGCTGGCGTTTTACTGAAACAAGAAAAGATTGAATTAACGTTTGAAGCTAAAGGCTACGTCAAAAATTTATTAAACGATAGCGAACTCAATGAAAGTCAGGAAGTATCCTTGTTATCCGATGGCTGGGTTTCGGTTAAAGTCTCTGTGCCACACACCGTCGAGCTAGAAAATTGGATACTTAGCCAATTGCATGAAATACGATTACTAGGCCCTGACTTCATAAAACAACGCGTACTGGACAAAGCGAAACAAGGGTTAGAGCTAAATAATATCTAAGTGTCATATTTTATCGTTTCGATACTCTACTATTTTACCGTTATTAGAGCGTTTTGGTCTTTGCAAATTAAAAGGTCAACACCATGAAAATTAATATAATTCTTTTCGCCAAAACCAACCAATACCGAAGTCAAAATGCAGAGACTTGTCCAAGGAATTCGGTGATTGGAGTGCTATATTTAGGCGATTCAATCTCTGGTCAAATGTAGCTGTACTTGCAACCGTCATTCCGCACCTAATTAACTGATTTATTTTTCTTGACACCGATCCCCCATTTTGATCTATTACTCATCTTTGGGTGCAGCAAAATGGCTATTTCTACTTCCTCCCTATCAGGGTTAACTATCAAACGCATGGACCATCTTGGTTTAGTATCCGGTATGTGTCGGGAGCTTGGTATCGCTAAGATGATTGACGCGGTTATCCCAAAAAACAATGAGCATAAGGTGACTCATGGAGAAGCCTTTGTCGCCATGCTTCTCAATGGTTTGGGTTTTCACAGTCGCACCCTACACATGTTTGCAGATTTTTTCGCTGACAAGCCCACTGAACGCCTGATTGGTCCGGGTGTACAGGCCAAGCACCTGAATGATGATGTACTTGGTCGGTGTCTTGATGCCCTCTATGAAGCAGACGTGTCGTCGCTATATCAAGTCATGGCTGAGCGAGTGGTCGACACGCTGGGGTTAGCCAGTAACGCTGTGCACCTTGATATCACCAGTTTTCATGTCGATGGTGAATACGCTGTTGATGAACAAGATGGCGAGACTAAACGCATTGAACTGGTTAAAGGGTACAGCCGGGACCACCGGCCAGAATTAAACCAGGTGATACTGGAGCTGATTTGTGAAAATCAAGCCGGTATCCCTGTCTATATGCAGGCTTTAAGTGGCAATACGAATGACCAGAAAGCTTTTGCAGAAGTGACCCGTCACCATATTCAGTGTTTAAAGGCCGCACAACAATGCCGATATTTTGTTGCCGATGCGGCGCTTTATACCGAAGAATCTATCACTGCCCTGGCAACACAGAACCAATTGTTTATCTCACGAGTCCCCATGACCATCAAAGACGCCAGGCAGCACGTAAGCAACGTGACGGAAGCCAGTCTCACTGCCATGGGTAACGGTTACCACGGTTGTTGGGTGGATGCAGACTATGCCGGAGTGAAACAGAAATGGTTGATTCTGCGCAGTGAGCAGGCGACTAAACGGGAGCAGCAGACGCTGGCCCGCAATTTACTTAAAAGCAGTGAAAAAGAGCACAAGCAATTTATTAAATTGTGTAAGCAACGCTTTGCCTGCCAGACCGATGCCGAGACGGCAATGAAAGTCTTTAGCAAGACGTTAAAAACAACCCGCATCAGTGAGTTTGACTGTATAGCCCACCCCGTGTTCTTAGGTAAAGGTCGCCCCAAAAAAGGACAACAGCCAGCATACTATGAATACCAACTCGATGGGCTGATAGCCACCTGTTTGGATAAAGTTGGAATAGCTCAGGCGCAAACTGGGATGTTTATCCTCGCAACCAATGATTGTAGCGGGGAACTCAGTATGCAGACATTGTTAGATACCTACAAATCCCAGCAACATGTTGAGCGGGGATTTCGTTTTCTCAAAAGTCCGGAATTCCTGACATCCTCACTGTTTCTAAAGAAACCGGAAAGGATTGAAGCGCTGCTCATGGTGATGACGTGCAGTCTGATGATATACGCCGCCCTTGAACACCGGATCCGAACGTCATTAAAAGAAAGACAACAATACTTCCCTGACATGAAAAAGAAACCGTCCCAGAAGCCAACGGCACGATGGGTATTTCTGTGTTTTAGTGGGATCCACGAAGTCAGTATTGGTGACTCTCCCCCCGTAATCACAGACAAACAGGAGCGCCAGCAGGTGATCATAGATGTACTTGGCACATTATACCAAGAGATTTATTCCTGAATTTGATGCGGAATGTCGGTTGCAAACTTGTCTAAATCCTTTAGCCAAGAAAGTGACACGTTATTGCAGTTTATTGAAGCTTCTATTTAAAAAAATGGCATTGCATTATTTGTTGTGTGGTTGTGCGAAACAGAATGGAAAATATTCTAGAGTTACTTTGTTTATTACAAAATGCCGTAAGAGGAAATCTCAATTTCTTCAACGATAAATAACAAGGGGTGGAAACAAAATTTGGTCACGAGTGGTCACGAATTGTGACCACTCGTGACCATCCTGACAAAATTCATCTATTCTCAAAGGAAAAAATAAAGGGAGGCGGAAGCTTTGAAAAAACTGCATAGAACTAATTAATCTATTGCCATCAATGACTTAATAGAATGAAAAATTTTTAAAATGGCAATTAATGTAGTTTTCAGGATAAAAATTAATGGTGCGTCTACCCTGATTCGAACAGGGGACCTCTACCATGTCAAGGTAGCGCTCTAACCAACTGAGCTATAGACGCATATAGAATTTTGTTGCACCTGATAGGTGGGCGAATGCCAAGCAACGGCGCGTATAATACTTAGCACGAGCGTTGCCTGCAAGGAAAACTTATCAAATGACGATTCAAGTGACTAATTTGACAGCAATTAGCCACTTTCTTCAACAATTTCGATTAACTTAAATCATTTTAAATGGAAGCGGCTTGATAGCGTCCACTAAGGAGCCATCGTTAACAGCACGCATAAAATATTCACCCAACCTGTCGGTTTCTTTCAATACTGTTTGCCAATACTGGATGCGCGTTTTTGCATCGAGTACTTCAAAATCTTTCCTATCGGGGATTTTGCTATAAGGCAAATTAGCAACAAACGATGCAGAAGGCACAAGCATTACAACGTTATCGTAGCTTGAACGATGAGGCACTCTGCCCTTCAAGCCCTTGTCGAACCAGCCTGGAATGGGCTTGTCATAAAAATGAGGGTATAACACTAAGCCATCATCTGGTCCGAAGGACAAGTCGAAATGGTAGTCAATAATACCGCCATCTCGATACATTCCGGCTGGCGCACCTTCAATTTGCTGTACGCCCTCAATTACCACAGGAATAGAACCAGACGCTAGCAGCGCGGTATGAATATTTCCACGCGTTAATGCATGGTACTGAGTAGGCAGTTGATACGGGTCGTTTATCGCAAACTCCGTACCCGGCGTTGAGAACACATAGCGCTTGTATAAACGAGAAAGGTGTCGTCGGTTCACTGTATTGGCCGCTGCACTCATAGCCAAGCCTGAAAGTTGCCTAAACTTACTTTCAAAACGAGTAGCACCTAAACATTTAGCAACGATCAGGTGCGCTTTAAAGCGGGAGTTAGACAGCACTTCTTGTTTACCTGCTTCATTCACCATTTCTTTCAGCAGGTCTTCAGCTTTAGCCGTAATTTCTCTAGGCGTAGGCTTATCACTGCTATAGGTCGTTGTTGAATAAGAAGAGGCTAGACGATTTATGGCTGCTAGGGGATCATTTTGAACAGCGCAAATGGTACGAAACGCACCTGCTGAAGAGCCAATCACATGAATTTGATGCTTAACGTTGGCAAACCACTCAGGGAACAGTACGCGATCTAGACCAGCCAAAGAAAACCATTTCGGGCCGCCAGATGCCCCCAGAAAATAGCTAAATAACTCAGGCGTAAATCCGTTTTTCATTATGGATTCACGTGCTTTTTTACCTGCGTATATTTCTAAGGGTGCCACTCAATGTCCTCGCTGTACGCCGAATAGAAGCGCTTGATAAATATTTAGGGGGTAGCAAGCCATGACCAATAAATCCAATAACTTCCCCATTTAATTAGTTTCGGGGGAATTTAACAGTTAAAGGCGCGAAAGTAACCTTTATAGCAATGCCCTCACATCTGCTCAGACCAGACTTTTCAACGACTTCACCCGAATCTTAAGGCGTTAGTGCATCTATCACTTTTACAAATATTCGATACTCATCTTCAGTGATATTTTCCAAACGCTTATTTTGCCAAGCCACAATTTTAGGCAACAGCGCCCGATAGATTCGTTCTCCTTCCACTGACAATGAAATTAATGTGGCCCGTTTATCTCGCTTGCTCACACGCTTAACGATAGCATCTCGCTTAACCAATCGCTCCAGCGCTCGCGAAACCTGCACTTTATCTAGTCGCGTTGCAATAGCGATTTCTTTTGCCGTTAGCAGTGATTTTGGCGAGCTTTCATTTCGGCCGCCTAATGTGGCTAAGATTCGCCACTCTGGTTTAGTAAGTTTATATTCTGCATATTCTTTTGAGAGCGATTCACTTAAATCGCTCGCAAGCATGGCTACCTTGTAGGCAAGCATATCTTCTAGCTGCATGTTTTAAGCCCTTATCACCGTATTACTCTTGCTATTTTTACTTCTGTGACCGCCCTCAAAGCCATGGTTGTTTTTCATTTACCTTAGGCGTTACTTATACCCACAGTGTCGCTACCATCGGTCGAGCGTTCAGGCGCGTTCAACATTAACCCAGGTAACTTTCACAGCTAATATCGTGCATTAAAAAACACGCAATACGTGTAACCTTGTAATGGCCCTCAAATAAAAGGTGTAAAGCTAGCGTACCAAATGACGTTGGCTCCATTCCCTCTACTCGCCCACGGCCATTGATTTACATTTCATTTACCTCTAGCCTAAACCACATAGTTTCATTTGTAACTACTTTATTTAGCATTCATCTGTACAGCCACATCGATGGCCGCCTGTGGGAGGGTTTATGGATAATTTGTCGTATTTAACGGGTTTTAACAACGAGCACGAGACAGAGGCACTGCCGGGTGCCCTTCCTAAAGGCCAGTTCAGCCCACAAAAAGTGAATTATAAGCTTTACGCTGAACAGTTTAGCAGTACAGCATTTACTGCCCCACGAGCAGAAAACCGCCGCAGCTGGACCTATCGTTTACGCCCCTCTATTGCCATGGGCGACTTTGAAAAAATTGATAACGGCCTGGTAAAAACAGCACCTGAGTCTGATGTCCATTGCCCTCCGAATGTACTTAGGTGGGATCCTGTTCCCTTACCAGACAAAGACGTTGATTTTGTAGACTCGCTTGTAACCATCGCCACTAACGGTGACGCTAAAGCCCAAGTAGGTATGGGCATTCACTGCTACAGTGCAAGTGCTAATATGCAAAATCGTGTTTTCTACTCATCAGACGGAGAAATGCTTATTGTCCCCCAACTAGGTGACATGCTGATCACCACCGAGTTTGGTAGGCTCAACTTGTCTGTAGGCGAAATAGCCGTTATTCCTCGTGGCGTTCGTTTTTCGGTTAACCCTATTAATGGGCCAATTCGCGGATATTTATGCGAAAACTACGGTCATCCTTTTGTGCTGCCAGAGCGCGGCCCGGTAGGCGCGAATGGCTACGCGAACCAGCGTGATTTTTGCTATCCCACGGCCTGGTTTGAAGATAATGAGACGCCTCACACTTTAGTAAACAAGTTCTGTGGAAATTTGTTCGAAGCAAAACTCGATCACTCTCCCTTTGATGTGGTGGCTTGGGTAGGTAACTCTGCCCCTTATAAATATGATTTGTCCCGTTTCAACGTTATGAACACCGTAAGTTTTGACCACCCGGATCCGTCGATATTTACCGTGCTTACCTCACCATCTGAGCTGGAAGGTACGGCGAACGTTGACTTCGTTATTTTCCCTCCAAGGTGGATGGTTGCTGAAAATACTTTTCGCCCACCGTATTACCACAGAAATATTATGAGCGAGTTTATGGGGCTAATTGAGGGGATGTACGACGCCAAAGAACACGGTTTTGTGCCCGGCGGCATGAGCCTTCACAACTGTATGACTCCCCATGGCCCAGAAGCTGAAGTATTTGAAAAAGCCTCGAACGCCGAGCTTTCACCACAGCGCTATGAAAACACGCTGGCGTTTATGTTTGAATCTCGCTATGCCATTACGCCAACGGAGTTCGCTTTAAACAGTGATATTCGTCAACGAAATTATTTGGCGTGCTGGAAAGGCCTTAAAAAGTACTACGATGGTGAAAAATAAGCGCCCTGGGATTTGTAACGTTACACGTACCGATACCTAAACAAGCAATTGTACTGATTTTTGAACACTACCGACAAGCATCACCTTTGCTTAATAGCATTTATTTTCAACAAGTTAGGGAAAGTTAGCTTTCCCTAACTCAGCATCTCACTCACGGGTGAAAACAAAACGTTACAGCTTTGCTTTCCATGCCCAAAATCCTTGAACTCGACACCTATTGCTTGCTTTTTCACTGCGCCCTTACAATCAGGTAACAATTATAAAATGTGATTTACGTTGAGGATGTATCGCTATGGCTGATTTGTTTGAAAACCCTATTGGTTTAGACGGGTTTGAATTTTTAGAGTTCACTGCGCCTAAAAAGGGCATGTTGGAACCCATTTTTGAAGCTATGGGCTTTACCCTTGTTGCTCGCCACAAATCAAAAGACGTGGAATTATGGCGACAAGGCGACATCAATTTATTAAGTAACTACGAAAAAAAATGTCATGCAGCCTATTATGCCGAAGAACACGGTCCATCAGCGTGTGGTATGGCATTCCGCGTTAAAGATTCACAGCACGCATATAAAGAAGTGCTTGCCCGCGGTGCTCAGCCTATGGATACCCATACCGGTCCAATGGAACTGAAACTTCCTGCTATTAAAGGTATTGGCGGTGCGATGCTTTACCTTATAGACCGTTATGAAGGCGAAAATACCATTTACGACATCGACTTCAATTGGATTGAAGGCGTTGATCGCCATCCTGAAGGATGTGGCTTCCATACGCTCGATCACCTCACCCATAATGTGTACCGCGGCCGCATGAATTTCTGGGCAGGGTTCTACGAAAAGCTATTCAACTTTAAAGAAATTCGCTATTTCGATATTAAAGGTGAATACACGGGTCTATTATCGAAAGCAATGACGGCGCCAGACGGTAAAATTCGCATACCGCTAAATGAAGAGGCGGTTGGCGGTGGTGGCCAAATTGAAGAGTTCTTAATGAAGTACAATGGTGAAGGTATTCAGCATATCGCTTTCGCTTGTGACGACCTAGTGGCGTGTTTAGATAAGCTTAAAGCGAAAGGTATGAAGTTTATGACGCCTCCACCAAACACTTACTACGATATGCTTGAAGAACGTCTTCCTGGGCACGGCGAAAACGTAGATGAGCTACAAAAGCGCGGTATTCTATTGGACGGCACAACGGAAAATGGTGAGCCTCGCCTACTGCTTCAGATATTTTCTGAAACCGTTTTCGGCCCAGTGTTCTTTGAATTTATCCAACGCAAACAAGACGAAGGTTTCGGCGAGGGTAACTTCAAGGCACTATTTGAGTCGATTGAACGCGATCAGGTAAATCGCGGCGTACTAAACAAGTAAGTAGATAGCTAACGCAATACTAGGGCAGCAAGTCTCATCACTTGCTGCCTTTTTCATAAAGCGCGCACGCAGCGCCGCTTGGGTCAATAATGACACAAAAGCTGTCTTTGCCGTGATGACGTATATCACCCGCCTGTTTTCCACCTTTGGAAGTAACTTCTTTCAACGCGGCATCTAGATTTTCTACGGTAAAGTAATTAATCCATCCGCTTGGGTACTGCGCGTTTACACCCTGCTTATGACAAATGCCGCCCACAGGTGTGCCGTCGGCCTTCATCATGACATAATCATTGTAGCCACCCATATCTATGCGGACTGGTATTTCAGCTTCATAAAAGCTGACAAGTTCGTCTGCGTTTTCTACCGTAATATCGCACCATGAAGAATCTGACATTGTCTCTCCCTCTGTTTTTTGTTTAGGGCTGTTGTTTTGTTAGGGCTCTTATGGTTGAGGCATTTTTTCTAGTCAGCGCTTTTGTTCTGGTTAGAGATCAAATACCCAGTAAGCTACATAACTGATAAGCGCAATGCCCCATTGCTTCAATAAGCAAAACCCAAGACTAAATTAACCACTAACAGTAGTACCTTACTGAATATTTGTTAACTAATAGATCATTTTAGTGTACTGATGTTTTAAAGGTAAAAAGGCTAGAGTCTATTGACCTTTGCTGTACATCAAAGATCAACATGGCAAAAAGAGTTCGATCATTTGAATCTCGCGTTTTAGTAATACGCAAATTTCTGAAAAAAGCCATGGTTGTCAAGCTAAGAAATTGCAAAATTACAAAACATTTTTTATTTTAGTTGTAGACATGGCCTGTGGAAAATGCTTGTGAAATTGAGAATGTTATCCACTGAACATTGTTTGTACAGTTTATTTATTCCTTTAAATACATATGCTTACAACAAAGCCCCAAACTACTCAACAAACTTATCCACAGATTAAGTGGATAACACGTAGCACTTAATCACAGTTAGTGGTTTAATGTGAATATCTTCGAAGTTATCTTTTTTTCGGTTTCTCATGCCCAAACAAACACTTTTAGTCAGAGAATCTTTGTTTACCATTCACAGCTTGGATCCTGAAACCAATATCCCCGCATCTGTACTTAATAGCCCTCTTTTTTTCTTAGGTAAAACAGAAGATGAACTATCTATTGTTGTGCCTGACTCGGTAGACGTACCGTCACTAGATAGTGATGAAGGTTGGCGTGCACTTGAACTGTTAGGGCCTTTGCACTTGTCCATGGTAGGGATCATGGCCCAAATTGGCCAAGTGTTAGCATCAGCAAAAGTGGCCATATTTGTGGTATCAACCTTCGACACTGACTTCTTTTTAGTAAAAGACAATAAACTAAAAGATGCCATTAGTGCGCTTAAGAAAGCTGGCTATTCGGTAAGTGAGGACGTTTAATACCGTGAATGCTAAGCAACTACAATACGCACCAGACAGTTTTACCAAGCAGTTTGTAACTTTAAGCCCGTTTTCAGGGCAAGTGGTTTCACTCTCACACGTTGACGATCCCTATTATAAAAGTGGCCTTATGGGGCCTGGTGCAGCAATAAGCTCAACGTCAAATATTGTCGTATCGCCTTTCGCTGGTAAAGTATTGAGCGTTTCCCCGCTAGATTACGCTATCGACATACAGTCTAGCGCGGGCCTTAAATGCAAGATTAAATATGGTGGCGATACTAGTCATTTGCATGGTGCACAATTCGCCTGTTCTTTGAAGCGGGGCGATGAAATAAGACTTAAACAAGTACTTTTTACCGTGAATGCTGCATGGCTAAAGCAGCGCGGTGTTAGCAATACCTGTTCAATGACGTTGCTTAATGCAAATGCGCTTATCGGCTTGGTGCCTACGCATCAAAAGTTTGTCGAAGCGGGCGAAGATACGTTGTTGACACTTTATCTCTAGGGCCTGTTGACCTAATTGTAAAACAGGCTTTCAGCCCTGAATGATTTACTATTAAAAATCATCGCAAGTGAGTTTATCAACGTATCAACAGCTTGTATGATGGAGCACATTGAAAAACAAAAATGTACAGGCGCACTGTTTTCGGGCTATTGCGGTTTTCTATTTTCTCTAGCTCTTCGAAACAGCGCCACATAATGGCACTGTTCTAACCAGCGTCTTTCATTTACAAACAACAAAGTAGTACGGAATAAATCACCATGAGCACAATCCTTTATGGGATCCCAAACTGTGACACCATTAAAAAAGCAAAAAAATGGTTAGCAGACAACGATATCGCTTTCACATTTCACGATTACCGCAAGGACGGGATAGATAACGACTTTCTTGTACGAGCCGAGTCTGAGCTTGGCTGGGAAGCAATGCTCAACAAACGCGGCACGACCTTTCGCCAGCTAGAAGAGCAAGAGAAAGCGAATCTAGATAAAGATAAAGCACTGGCCCTGCTAGAGCTTCATCCTGCCATGGTTAAACGCCCTATCCTTGTTCATGACAACGCGTTTTATATTGGCTTCAAACCCGCGCAGTATGAGGAAATATTTTGCTAAACGACTCTGTTATTGAAATTGCGAAAGAATTAATAAACCGCCGTTCTGTAACGCCAGAAGACGCAGGTTGCCAAGAAGCCATGGGCGAGTTTTTAGGTGCTTTAGGGTTTAATAATGAAACCATGGTATTTGAAGACACGACGAACCTTTGGTCTCGCAGAGGTAAAGAAGGCCCGGTATTTTGTTTCGCAGGCCACACTGATGTAGTGCCTAGTGGCCCTGAGTCAGCATGGAAAACACCGCCATTTACCGCGACAGAAGTTGACGGCTATCTACATGGGCGCGGCGCAGCTGACATGAAAGGCAGTCTTGCCGCTATGCTAGTAGCCACCCGCGATTTTGTGAACAAATACCCTGATCACAAGGGAAGTATTGCCTACCTTATTACTAGCGACGAAGAAGGCCCTTTTATAAACGGTACCACCCGCGTTATTGATACCCTTGAAGCCCGCAATGAAAAAATTGATTGGTGTATTGTTGGCGAACCCTCTTCAACCGATGAAGTAGGCGATATTGTTAAGAATGGCCGTAGAGGTTCATTAACGGGTGATTTGATAGTAAAAGGTATCCAAGGCCATGTCGCCTACCCTCATTTAGCTAAAAACCCTGTTCATAGTGCAATGGCAGCCCTTGACGAGCTAGCTAAATCTCATTGGGATAACGGGAACGATTTTTTTCCTCCCACCAGCTTCCAGATATCAAACATTCACGCGGGTACAGGTGCGGGCAATGTGATCCCGGGCGAGATGCACGTTTGCTTCAACTTCCGTTTTTCAACGGAAGTAACCGACCAAATTCTCATTGAGAGAGTCACGGCAATTTTGGAAGCCCACGAACTGGAGTACGAGATTAAATGGACGTTTAACGGTCAACCCTTTTTGACCGATACGGGTGCCCTGTTAGAAGCCACTCAAGGTGCAATAGCGGCGGTTAAAGGAACACCTACCGTGCTGTCTACTGCTGGCGGTACATCAGATGGTCGCTTTATCGCGCCAACAGGCGCACAAGTGATAGAGCTAGGCCCGGTGAATGCCACTATTCACAAAATTGACGAGTGCGTGAAAATGTCTGACCTTGAACAGCTTGCTGATATGTACTTCGGTATCTTAGAACGCTTGCTGGCTCAATAGCCGCTATTGATGGTTATGAATCAAGTGCCAGAAAAAGCGTGGTTAGGCCAGCACAACGACTATCTCGTTGATGCTGGCAACGGCCATAGACTGCATCGCGACGTGATATCGCCGTTTCTTGCCATGCAAGATGCTGCGCAAAAAGACGGTATAGACTTACAGTTGGTCAGTAGCTTTCGAGATTTCGACAGGCAAACTGCTATTTTTAACCGCAAATGGGCAGGTCAAGCACAGCTTCTTGATACCAACGGTGATGAACTGCCATTCGAGGCACTAAGCGATAATGAAAAGCTTCATGCTATTTTGACATGGTCAGCACTTCCCGGCGGCAGTCGCCACCACTGGGGCACTGACATCGACGTGTACGACAGAGCTGCCGTGCATAACTGGGGGGGCAAGTTTAATCTTGTCGAACGCGAATACCTTTCTGGCGGACCGTGCCATGCCCTTTCATGTTGGCTAGCTGACAATATGGAACAGTTTGGCTTTTATCGCCCTTTTTCGGTTAATACGGGTGGCGTCGCAGTAGAGCCATGGCATTTAAGCTTTCGAAACACAGCGTGTGCTTTCGAAAATGCCAGGCACTTAGATGGCTTTACGAAAGCCATCGAACAAAGCGATATAGAAGGCAAAACATGTATTTTGCCACAGCTACCTAGCTTGTATAATCGCTATGTATTGAACAAAGGGCTGTAGCCTACGGAATTTTTATGAGTACTACCTGGGTCATCATCATTATTGTTTTAGTATTGGGCGTTGTGATTGGGAATATCACGCTGCTTAAATACAGTGCTAGATTTAAATTTCCGACACCTTCTAAACCTTATGATGATAGTGACGACGATTCAAACAAGGACAGTGAAAGCACGAGTACATCCCTTAAAGACCAAGATAAAGACAGCAACACCCCTATGAAATAACCCTATTCTGATAGCGTCAATCGCGGCATTTTAATCGAAGCCTAAGTAAAGCTTTTATAATTCGAGGCTTTTATAATTAGAAGCTTTTACCCATTGTTTATGCCGACGCGGGCACTTGAGTATTAGGGCTCTCAATTATTCATTCACAAATCACTTTTCACATTTAAACACACTCTAAGAGGTTCTAGACGTGTCTAAAAAACAATCCTTACTGGGCAATATCGGCGTACAAGTTGTCATTGCTATGATTATTGGCACCGCTGTTGGCGCCTTTATGGGTGAAAGCGCTGAAATGTTCGCTCCACTAGGTGCCATATTTATCAATTTAATTAAAATGCTGGTCATTCCACTGGTGGCAGTAGCGCTTATCTCTGGCGCTGCGGGGCTTGGCAACAGCACTAATGCAGGAAAAGTGGGGCTAACTACCCTTGCTTATTTTGCGTTAACGTCAGCACTTGCCGTAACACTGGCCCTCATTATGGGTGAAGTGTTTAAGCCAGGAATAGGTATCGACGTTTCTGCGGTAGAAGGTATGTTCTCTGGTGAATACGCTTCTAAAGGTGAGCTACCTTCATTTTGGGCTACCGTTACGGGTATGATCCCCACCAACGTATTTGCCTCGTTAACCAACGCGAACATTCTTCAAATTCTTGTGTTTTGCTTGTTCTTTGGCCTCGCCCTTTCTAAACAACCTAAAAAGAACCGCGAGCCTATTTTAAATGGCGTGAACACTATCGTTGATGCCATGGTGTGGATGATCAACTGTGTGATGAAAATCGCGCCAATCGGCGTCTTTGGTTTAATGGCAGAGGCAGTAGGAACATTTGGTTTCGCCGCGCTCATGGTGGTATTCAAACTCTTCTTGGTGTTTACTGCGGCGATTTTAGTGTTTGGTTTTGTGGTTTACCCGCTTTTGGTACAGCTATTTACAAAAACGTCGGCTAAATCATTTCTCGTCGCCATGAAAAAGCCTCAGGCGGTAGCTCTTTCGACTGCGTCATCCATGGCGACACTGCCGGTCACTATGAATACAGTAGAGAATGAGCTAGGTGTAAGAAACGCAACGGCATCTTTTGTACTGCCGTTAGGCGCCACCATCAACATGAGCGGAAATGCCATTTATTATGGCTTGGTAGCGGTGTTTTTTGCGCAGCTTTTCAATATAGATTTATCAATGGGTGCATATGTTGCCATCATCCTAACGTCTACCCTTGGCGCCGTAGGCCAAGCGGGTGTACCTGGGCCATCATTCTTAGTCGTTGCCGTGTTACTTGCTGCCGGCATTCCCATTGAAGGTTTACCTCTGTTATTTGCCTTGGACAGAATTTTCGACATGATCCGTACTGCGCTAAATATTACGGGTGATGCAGCATGCGCGGTGATCGTAGATACGATTTCCATCGATGCTGATGCTGTTGAAGAGCAGCCAATAGAAAATACGGCCAAATAGAACTGCGCTTTATAGCAAAAGAAAAAGGTGGCATTTGCCACCTTTTTAGTCTTGTTAGCAACTCGAACAACACGCTACTTTGATTGTGTAGCGCCCTTGTTTTTCACATACTTTTCAAGCCACTGATCTTGTTCCCAAAGCGTGTGCAAAACACTTTCCTTGGCACGATATCCATGACTCTCCTTAGGCAACATAACTAAACGTGTCACCGCACCTAAGCCTTTAAGCGCGTTAAAATAACGCTCACTTTGCATTGGGTATGTACCGGAATTATTATCAGCCTCACCATGAATAAGTAAAAGCGGGGTCTTCATTTTTTCAGCATGCATAAATGGCGACATGGTGTAATACACCTCTGGTGCATCCCAGTAATGGCGCTCCTCCGACTGAAAACCAAATGGTGTGAGTGTGCGGTTGTAAGCACCAGAACGTGCAATTCCTGCGGCAAATAAGTCAGAGTGCGACAACAGGTTTGCCACCATAAACGCACCATAACTATGCCCGCCCACTGCAACACGCGCTGGGTCAATAATTCCTTTTTGGTCAAGTGCATCTATCGCCGCTTTTGCATTAGCAACGAGCTGAGGCCTGAAGGTATCATTTGGCTCTTCATCACCCTCTCCTACGATAGGGAATGAAGCATCGTCCAATACTACGTAGCCCTTGGTAACCCAATAAATAGGTGAACCGTACCACGGGTAAATGAATCGATTGGGGTTTTGCGTGTTTTGACCTGCGCTTGACTTGTCCTTAAATTCTTCTGGATAAGCCCATAAGATCATAGGGTAGCGCTTGCCTTGCTCATAGTTTGTTGGCAAATACAAAGTGCCCGTTAAGTCCAACCCATCGTTACGCTTGTACGTAATCACTTCTTTTTTTACGTTTTGAATGCTTTCAAACGGGTTTTCAAAGTGTGTTAATTGCGTCAACGTGTTGTTTTTTAAATTGCGGAAATAGTAATTAGGGTAGTCACGCTTAGACTCAATTCTTACCAACAAGCGATCGTTTTTAATATTGAAATCACGCAAGTCCTCAAATTTGTCTGTGTACGCGCTTTTATATACGCGCGATGTTTCAAGGGTTTCTAAATCTAACTTATCCAAGAATGGGAACTGTCCTTCAGGTGTAAACCCATCCCCTAACAAAAACGCATTATTTCCTTCTACTGCTAGCACATCTTTAAAATAGCCATTTTTACGGGTAACAAAGTTGCCAGGGTCGCTGTATTTATCTTGATAGCTTCGATTTGAAATAATCTGCGCAGACTGACTTTGGTCTGGACTAAACAAGTACGTTTTAATATTGCGCGTATTCCACCAATAATCCATGGCGATGGCAACGCTATCGTCATTCCAAATGAAGCGGTAGAACCTGTCTTCTGTTTTAAGAATTTGCTCAGCTTCACCGTTAAACGGTGCTTCCAGCTGCATAAGTTTATCGCGGTGCGTCACCTCGACTTCTGGGTCGCCCCCATCAAGCGCTTCGGCATACACAATCGTGTTGGGTTTGTCGTTGCGCCATTGAACATCGCGAGGCCCCGTTCGAACAGCCATAAAACCTTGTGGTAGGTCTTCAATAAGCGGAACGTCAACAAGTGTTTTAGCTAACGTTCCATTTTTACTATACAAGCTAATAGTGTGAGGGAAGCGACGGTAGGTCACTAAATAAGAAAACGGCGGCTTGTATTCCTCTACCATCACGTAGTCGCCTGCGGGAGAAACGCTTACATCGCCATACATACCAGATGCAAGCCAAGGAGATGCCTTGCCTTTTAACGGCACTTTATAAATCTCTGAACGGGCTAATTGCTCAAAATTAAACTCATCATTTTTATTTTTAAGCAAATCTTGATACGTGCGATTTTGTGCTTTTTTACCATCACTCACTGAAATCGTGGGTCCGGTAGGCACCGCCACGCTGGTGTCGATTAAGTTTTTTCTATCTTTGGGTACGACTTTTACCAGAAGGGAACTGCTATCTGCATTCCAATTTAAGGTATCGCCCATATTCGCGTTTATGGGTTTATCGAAGAGCTTTCTAGCTTCAGCCGCTTCGATATCAAGCACCCAAAGCTCTACGCCCATTTTTGCTGTATGGGTAAATGCCATATAGCGTTGATTAGGTGACCAAGTAAAATTGGTTAAACGCGGCGTTTCAGGCATGCCTTTAATAGTCAGGCTATCTTTACTACCTACCCGCTGCACCTGAAGATCGTTGTAATACGTTACGCGGCTTCCAATGTTAGTAGTAGGGTCAATTCTTAGTCCAGCTAAGCGAAGCTCTTCTTTCGATAAGTCTTCTATAGATTTATAGTTGTCGCGAAACAACAGCAGCATATTCTGCTGTGCATCGTCTACTAGTGTGGTAGGAGCTAGCGTAACGTCTACTAAATCGAGTATTTCTTTTGACGGCTTTTGGTATTGCAGTGCGTCTTGCGCAAATAGCTGACAGGAGCATGCAACGAGTAGGAAACACATCCATTTTCTTAGCATTAAATATCCTTAGTTAGATTTTTGAGGGTATATAGAAACAGGAAAACGAGGTTTCGCCGTAGTTGTAAATAACTGGCAAAAAACCTCGCTTCGATTCATTAGATAGTTGCATACCTTAAGGTGTGCGAGCTTTTTGATTTTATAAAGGGGTCGTTTTAACCGCAGTACCGCTAATGCTCACCATAAGCATACTGCCTTTATCGCCAATCACTTGATAGTCTAAGTCGATGCCAACCACAGCATTTGCGCCCATGCTTCTCGCCTCGTGCTCAAGCTCAGTAAAGGCGAGCTTACGTGCGGTGGTTAACTCTTCTTCATACGACCCAGAACGACCACCCACGATGTCGCGAATAGAAGCGAAAAGATCTTTAAATACGTTTGCGCCCATCACGGCCTCGCCCACAACAATACCGTAATAAGCTTCAATTTTATGCCCTTCAAGCGTTGGGGTAGTTGAAACTATCATGCATAACTCCTTTTAATGTGAACTGTTTATTTGTTGCTATTAAGGGCGTGCACCCTCTAGCTGTTGTCTTCAAACCATTGCTTAACAGACTTAACAAGCGCCTGAGCATCGTTTGTGTTATATGCCACTGCTGGCTGGTTGCCCCACACGGGGTTTGGCCACGCACAATCATTTTCAAAACGTGCGACGTGATGAACGTGAAGCTGCCTTACCACATTGCCTAGTGCTGCCACATTAAGTTTTAGCGGTGAAAACACGGCCTGCATGGCTTTTGATGCCAATGCAGACTCTTTGAGTAAAGTAATCTGATCTTCTTCTGACAAGTCGATAATTTCCGCTATATCATTTTTCATTGGTACTAAAATGAGCCACGGAAACTGACTATCATTCATCAACAGTACACGACACAGCGAAAGATCACAGACAAAAAATGTATCATTGTGTAAACGGCTATCAAGTTTAAACATCTAGCTTTTCCAACGTAGTAGGCACAACGGTTAACAAGGCACGTTGTCCAATGGCCACTTTTGCATTCGGGAAAACTATAGCTTCACCATCTTGCTCAGCTACGTACTCTTTACCCGTTTCTGATGCCAGTACAGTGCCCTTAGGGTAGTCAGTGAAGTTGGGAGTATCGTCATCGAAATGAAGCGTAAACTGTTCTTCGTTTCGGTTTATAACTTGGTTAACGCGATAGATATCCAACTCATTCATATCGACGGTTGGCGCGTATTCGGTTTGAGTAATTAGCTGCGTTATCGCTTGTTTCGCATCTTCAAATCGACGCATATCGTTTTGCCCAAATGGACGCACTTTGCCAAGTTCAACCGTAAACGCGTGCGCGTTGTATTGATATGACGAGAAATAGCTAAAGGTGGTTGTCGAGCTTTCCGACAGCAATATGGTTTTCACACCACACGCTGCGAGAAATGCCAGCTGCCCTTTGCTGTGTATTCTGTCATGAAGATAAGGATATACCGCAAACTTTTCATTTTTAGAGGCGCGTATTGCAGTGTGTAGGTCGTAGTGATATCGGGTGCCCTCACCCGCTTTGAAGAAAGACGCCACAGCATCTTCGAGCTGTTTAGCACGAACGCGCTCTGCGTTCACTAAACCTTCGCCCTTAGAGTGTGCACCGCTAAACAAGCGGTTCATGTTCTCTTCAACGAAACGCTCTGCAATATCCATCGCGGTCAGGTTGCCAAATAAGAACAAAACATCATGTGCCAGCGTTATGTTCCCTGTAAGGATCCCCTTAACCAAATCATCACAGATTTCGATAGGTGCGGTTTCATTACCGTGCACACCACACGATAAAACAATGCGTTTGTTAGGCTTAGAGGTTGGCTGAACTGAAAAACTAATAATGCCAGGTGCGGTAATATCGACGAGCGTACCATTAGCTAATGTAAATTGATGAGAGCGTTCAAATAATGCGGAATTACGGCGAGAAAGTGTTAAAAACTGGCCGCTTTCTATAAGTTCTTGCATAAGTGTGAGCTTTGTCTACGTTGTCTAATCTCGAATGCTTCCAGTGTACCCAGACAGGCCTTCAAAATCACGTTATCTCACTGTTTAATTCCCAGTAGCTGTAAGGATTGAACAACGCAACTACAGATTGCCGCACTTTCAAATACTAGGCTTGAGCGCGTCTAGGCGAGTTGCCGATAATTATCTCTTGTTGGGTAAGCTGTACGAAATCATCGAATGGAATGGCGCGAGAGAATAGGTATCCCTGCCCTTGTGTAACCCCTATTTCTCTGAGTATGTGAAGCTGCTCTACGGTTTCTATGCCCTCGGCTACTACACAGCACTCTTTTGCATGCCCTATCACTTTCGCCGCTTCGATAATGGCGCGATTAACAGGGTGAGCTTCAAGTTCCATCACAAAGGACTTATCGATTTTCAGCGCATCCAAATCCAGATCTCGAATATAAGCAAGATTTGAATACCCTTTACCAAAATCATCTACAGAAATAGATACGCCTAAGCTTCGCAGCTCATCTAACTGCTTTTTCACCATTAATGAATTAGACAGTGCCACGTCCTCGGTGAGCTCCAACTCGATTAACGAAAGCGGCATTGAATACGTACGACTCAGCATCGTCAGTGTTGGGACTAACTGGTTGTCGTATAACTGTGTGGGAGAAATATTCACAGACAGCATTAAAGACCGCTTCATTAGGTCCAATTCCGAGAGCGCCCTAAAGGCTTGCTCAAGCGTCCAGTAGCCCAGTTCGCTCATCATATTATACGACTCGGCCGCTTCGATTAGCGGGCCTGGAAATAAGACGCCATCAAGAGGGTGATTCCAGCGAAGTAAGCACTCAGCCCCCACGACTTCTAACGTTGTCAGATCGACTTTTGGTTGATAGTAAAGCTCGAGTTCATTTTGTGCTAATGCACGTTTTAAATCTGCTTTTAGCGCCAAACTTCTGCCCGTGTCGGTTTTGTCTAACTTAGTCAACGCGAAGTAATTTTCGTATTTGTTTTCTTTTGCTTGTTTTAAAGCCGCTTCTGCTCGGGAAACAAAGGAAGTGATATCAAAGTCATTCTTAATACTGCACACCACACCTACGTTAAAGTCTGCAATAAAAGCCGTACCATCATAATGCATAGGCGTTTTGAAATGCTCGACTAAGCGTTCGAACATTTGTCGCATTACGGTTTCATTACTTTCATTAGGAAAAACGATGCCAAAAACATCACCGCTGATACGCCCAATTGATACCGATTGCCCAAAGAGAAGTTGAATGCGGTTGGCTATTTCAAGTAAAAAGCGATCGCCTACATGAATGCCCAGACTGGTTGTTACATCAGAAAAACGTACTACATCGACCAGCATCAATGAAATAGAAGCACTGCGAGACGCTTGCTTCGAAATGCTATCGATAAACGCATAGCGATTGGGAATGGTTGCCAGTGATGTGTGTTGGCTCATGATGTTTTCCTTGAGCTTTACGCTTCGAGGTACTAAAAACAACTAGTTATATAAAACCATGGCGCTACGAAAGGCGCAACGACAGTAACGTATTATTTTGCATACCGTCTTATACTTTTGTACAACATTAGCCTAATTATGGACAAAAAACATGGCTGTAGTACTTATTTCTGGTGACGTTAAGAACAAACTGTGCCGTATTTTGAACCCGATACGAAACAATGAAGAAGTATTTAGAGGGTAATAAAAAACCCGGCGAGTGTACCACTGCCGGGCTATTTCTTTACGGTTCTGCGATTAGCTTTCAATCTTACACGGTGAAAGTTTCCAAACGCGTTCTACGTAGTCACGAATTGAACGATCTGAGGTAAACTTACCCATCTTCGCTGTATTGATGATGGCCATTTCCGCCCAACGCTCTTTGTCGCGGTATGCAGCATCAACTGCAATTTGTGCATCAGAATAAGCACGGAAATCTGCAAGCACCATGTACGGGTCACCGTTATCAAGTAAGCTTTGCTTAATTGACACCAATGCACCTGGTTTACCTGGCGTAAAGTAATCCGTTTCTAACCAATCCAGCACAGCTTTAATTTCTGGATCTTTATAGTAGTAGTCATGTGGGTTATAGCCATTCGCTTTAAGCTCGTTCACTTCTTCTACTGTAAGTCCGAAGATAAAGATGTTGTCATCGCCTACTTCTTCAGCAATTTCAACGTTTGCACCATCAAGTGTACCAATAGTTACCGCACCGTTCAGTGCAAGCTTCATATTACCGGTTCCTGATGCCTCTTTACCTGCCGTACTGATTTGCTCAGATACGTCTGCCGCTGGAATCATTTTTTCAGCGAGTGATACACGGTAGTTTGGTAAGAATGCTACTTTAATCTTGTTATTTACGCGCGGATCGTTGTTGATCTTATCCGCTACCTTGTTAATAGCGAAGATAATATCTTTCGCAAGCTTGTAGCCCGGTGCGGCTTTAGCACCAAACACAAATACACGCGGGTGCATATCGTAATCAGGGTTTTCTAGAATACGACGGTATAGCGTCATAATATTCAGAAGCGCTAAGTGTTGACGCTTATACTCGTGCAAACGCTTAATCTGCACATCGAAAATGGCGTTGACGTCTACTTCTATATCAAGTGACTTGCGAATTTCCTCTGCTAGCAACTCTTTGTTCTCAAGCTTCACTTTCATGAACTGCTTCTGGAACGTTTTATTGCTTGCAAATTTAGCCAACCCTTGCAGTTTGTCTAAGTCGCGCGGCCAGTCGTCACCAATCTTTTTATCGATTAGCTTAGACAGCGCTGGATTACACGCTTTCAACCAGCGGCGTGGCGTAATACCGTTGGTTACGTTAGTTAGCTTACCAGGATATAGTTCATCGAACTCTGGGAACAGAGACGACTTAACAAGACGAGAGTGCATTTCTGCCACACCGTTAACAGCAAATGAACCGATTACCGACAGGTGGCCCATACGAACCATCTTCTCGTTACCTTCTTCAATGATTGAAAGCTTAGCTTTCATGGCATTGTCGCCAGGCCACTTCTTATCAACCTCTGCCATAAAGCGGTGGTTAATTTCATAAATGATTTCTAGATGACGAGGAAGGATCTTCTCAATCATGCGCGCAGGCCACTTTTCAAGTGCCTCTGGTAGCAAGGTGTGGTTGGTATATGCAAATACTTTTGTACAAATCCCCCACGCTTCATCCCAACCAAGCTCTGCGCGGTCAACAAGAATGCGCATTAGCTCTGGTATAGAAATAGCTGGGTGCGTGTCGTTTAGCTGAATAACAACCTGATCGGCGAAACGGCTCCAATCGTCACCATGAGCACGCTTGTAACGACGGATAATGTCTTTAAGCGAGCACGAGCAGAAGAAGTACTGCTGAATAAGGCGAAGCTCTTTACCCGCTTCGGTCTCATCGTTTGGATAAAGTACTTTTGAAATAGTTTCAGCTGATACATTTTCACGCTGTGCATCAACATAACCACCAGCATTGAATACGTCCCAATTGAAGTAGCCAGACGCTTCTGACTGCCACAACCGCAATACGTTTACGGTTTTACCTTCATAACCTACAACAGGAATATCCCACGGCACACCTTTTACAATTGAGCCAGGGTGCCATTCTTTCAGCACACGTCCGTTGTCGCCGTATTTAGTCTCTACATAGCCGTAAAGTGATACTTCTTGAATAGATTCTGGACGGCAAATTTCCCAAGGATTACCGTAGTGACGCCAGCTGTCTGGACGCTCGATTTGCTCACCGCTTTTAATTTCTTGGCGGAACAAACCGTGCTCGTAATGAATACCATAACCTATTGCAGGTAATTCCATTGTCGCTAGTGAGTCGATGAAGCAAGCCGCTAGTCGGCCAAGGCCACCATTACCCAGCGCCATATCTGGCTCTTCTTCAAGAATGTCTGAAATTTCAACACCTAGCTCTTTCAACGCGCCACTCGCTACATCGAATAAGCCAAAGTTTTGCAGGTTGTTTGAAAGCAAACGGCCCATTAGGAATTCAGCAGAGAAGTAATGAACGGCGCGCGTGTCGTTCAGGTAATGACTTTTCTGGGTTTTACGCAACCCTTCAAGTACTTGTTCTTGAATGGCAGCACAGGTTGCTTTCCACCAAGCGTGATTGTTTGCTTTGTTTTCGTCGGTGCCTAGCGTGCAGTGTAAGTGTTTAATAACCGCTGCTTTGAATGCAGCCTTATCGATCACTGGAGAGGGTTGCGTCTTGGTCGCTTTTGCGTTCATTTTGCGTCTCACTCTTAAGTAGAAGCGGTGTTTACACACCGAAAACGTAATTTAATTACAGAATAACTTCAGAATATGACAGCAATATAGCAGCGCTTAAACGATTATGTTGTAATAATTTTGTTAAAATAACAAAAAATCGCATGAATTCGTATGCATTCATGCGATTTATAACAATTTATTTACAAAAAGGAATTTAAAGTGATTTATTTTTGTACTTATTTAATTATTTTTCCGACTAAGGCTTCGGCTTCAGCAATTAGATCCTGTAAGTGGCTTTCACCGTTAAAGCTTTCCGCATAGATTTTATAAATTTGTTCGGTGCCAGAAGGACGCGCTGCGAACCAGCCATTTTCTGTCGATACTTTAACGCCACCAATTGCCGCGTTATTACCTGGTGCATGGGTTTGAACGGCAGTGATAGGCTCGCCCGCCAACGTATCGCTAGTGACGACAGATGCATCCATCGCCGAAAGCTTTTGCTTTTGTTCAAGGGTTGCTGCCACGTCAACACGGCTGTAAACCGGCGCTGCAAATTTTTCCGTTAGCGCTTTGTAGTGCTCGCCAGGATCTTTACCTGTGATGGCTAGGATTTCAGCTGCCAGCAAACAAAGAATAAAGCCGTCTTTGTCTGTCGCCCACGTGCTTCCATTGCGTTCAAGGAAAATTCCACCAGCACTTTCTTCACCCGCAAAACCAATAGTGCTGTTTGATAAACCATCAACAAACCATTTAAAGCCTACCGGCATTTCAGCTAAAGGTTTACCTAAGCTGTTGGCTACGCGATCAATCATACTGCTAGACACCAGTGTTTTACCGATATTTAAATCGCTAGGCCATTCTGGGCGGTGAGTATAAAGGTAGTTAATAGCCACGGCCAAATAATGGTTTGGGTTCATTAGGCCCGCACTTTTGCACACAATACCGTGACGATCGAAATCAGGATCATTGCCCCAAGCTAAGTCAAAGTTATCTTTCAGCTCGATAAGCCCTGCCATCGCATAGGCAGACGAACAATCCATGCGAAGCTTACCGTCTTTGTCACGGCGCATAAAACCAAACTGTGGGTCAACCGCGTCGTTAACAACGGTAATGTCCAAGCCATATTTATCTGCAATTCGCGACCAATAACCTATGCCTGCACCACCTAATGGGTCAGTACCTAACTTCAAGTTAGCGTTTGCAATCGCTTCCATGTCGATAACGCTTGCAAGGTCTTCAATGTAAGGTTCCATGAAGTCTTCTTCACGAACCAATTTGCGCGCGGTAGCTTGACGAATATCAATGCGCTTAACATTCTTATTGCCATCGGCAATTAATTCATTGGCGCGTTCTTGAATTTGTTTGGTTACATCACTATCGGCAGGGCCACCGTGAGGCGGGTTGTACTTAAATCCACCGTCTGAAGGAGGGTTATGAGAAGGCGTAATGACGATACCATCTGCCTTGTCGGTGTTACCTGCGCGATTGTAGCGAATAATAGTACGTGAAATAACAGGTGTCGGCGTATAGCCCATGCTTTCATTGTCTGCGCGCTGCACGACAACATTGACACCGTTTGCACACAAAACTTCGATAGCGGTAATCATGGCAGGCTCAGATAACGCGTGGGTATCTTTACCAACGAACAGCGGACCGTCGATACCTTCTTGTTTACGATACTCTACCAATGCTTGGCAAATTGCACTGATGTGGGTATCGGTAAACGTAGCGTTGAAAGCTGTACCTCTGTGACCTGACGTGCCAAAAGAGACCGCTTGACCCGGGTCATTCATATCCGGTTTATAGCTGTAATACTGGCTCACTAACTGCGCTACGTTAATGAGTTGCTCTTTTGCTGCATGCTGTCCAGCCTGCGGATGTAATGCCATGAAAAAAATCCTTATTTAGAAGTTTCGTTGTTCTATACCTTGGCTTGCTATTTACCTTCTGAAGAGAAACGCGCAATCACGGTTTCAATAACATCGGGTTGATAGCCTAAGTTACGCAAAACTTGTTCCAGCATATTCGTTTTCTTGGCAGTATTGTTATTGGTTACCACCCAGAACGGGCTATCAGGGATAGCTTTAGGATTAGTACTGCTGCCGTTTTCCAACAATGCCGCCTTACTTGTCGCAAAGTACGTACGGTTTTTACCTTTTATACTTTCAACACGAGTAAAGTTTTCTGCATTAAGCTTGTGCGCTGCACTTAAAACAAACAGGAATTGATCAACGCGCTTGGTAAATGTGCCTAATGCATCTTTTGACACCGCTTCAAGAATGTCTCTTTTCGAGTGAGCTTCTGTTGCTGGCGTTACTGAAGAAACTTCCGAAACCTTTTTAGCTGCCCTTGAGCTCGCAGGCGCTTTTGCTGCCGTTGCTTTAGCTGTAGCTTTCTTCGCTGCAGCCTTTGGCGCTGCTTTAACTGCTGAACTGGCTGTCGCTTTAGAAGGCGCTTTGGTTTGTACTTTAGTCGCCACTTGAGTTTCAACTTCGGGTGTTGACTCACTTGCGTTATCTGCGGTTTCTACAACGTCTGTACTTTTTGGTTCGCTTGTTTTTACAGATGTAGATGAAGCGCCACCATGCTGGACACCTTGGGACACGGCACCGTCTTCAGGCAAAAGTAAACGTCTTAAAATTTGTGATGCACTCTCACCAATATGCTTCGTTTGGCTGGCGATGAAGGCATATAAATCGTCATCTATTTCAATGCTTTTCATAACTACTTCCTTTTTAAGAGGCACCATTATAGACAACACAGATAAACTACGCAGCACTTAATAACAGATGTTTTGCGGGAATCTATGCTAATAAGGTAAGAAAGTGACGTTTTACTGCTTCCCGTTCCGTCGTATTTGCTGTCGATAAAGTCCATGTAAGCCGTTTTTACTTTTTCAAAAATAGACGTCGCCTTAACAACATTAAGAATATAGGAGAAACAACTCAACGAACCATCAAGTCGCTGATATACCTGCGTATAAAATTTAACAGGTAATTCAATAGAAAGCCTTTCACTATCGTTGCTATTATTAAGAAGTAGTGACCTTCGAAACACCGCATTGTCGGCACTCGTTACCGTTCGCTAAACACGTAAACTAGAACATAAACTCAGACATGAACTTAAACATCATTGCGCAACATCCTTAGAAAAGCCTGAATCGCTTTCTCACTGTTTAATACGTAGTGTGACAGAGTAACTTTAAACTTAAGTGACAATTATATGCGCCAAGATATCATCAATGTACAGCGGGCTCTTAGTCAGAAAATTATTGGTAAAGATCACCAGTTAAAACTCGCAATAACTTGTTTACTTGCCAATGGCCACTTATTAATTGAAGACTTACCAGGAATGGGTAAAACCACCCTTTCTCATGCGCTTTCCCAAGTTTTTGGCCTACAATATTCTCGCATTCAATTTACTTCTGACTTACTCCCATCAGATATGTTGGGCGTAAACATTTTTCATAGTAATGAACAAGACGAGGCAAAGCGCTTTTCGTTTAGACACGGCCCTATTTTTAGCCAAGTGGTGTTAGCGGACGAGCTAAACAGAGCCAGTCCCAAAACACAAAGCGCCCTGTTAGAAGCGATGGAAGAGCGACAAGTAAGTATCGATGGTGTAACCCACGCGCTACCCTCTCCATTTTTTGTTATTGCTACACAAAACCCAAGCTATCAATCGGGCACTTATCCCTTGCCAGAGTCCCAACTCGACCGTTTCTTTATGCGTATCTCTTTGGGCTATCCAGCGTGGGAGGCAGAAAAAGCCATGCTATTGCAACAGGATGCATCAGCACCGCTTGCACAAATACTAAATGAGGAGAATTTGCGCGAGATGCAACGAGAGGTAGCCACTATTCATACCAGCGATGCCATTATTCATTACATTCTAAGATTGGTGAGTGAAAGTCGAGAAAGTAATGATTACCCTAACCCCCTATCGCCACGAGCGAGTAGAGCGATACTACAAGGTGCCAAAGCTTGGGCGTTTGTTTCCGGAAAATCATATGTTACTCCCGAAGATGTACAGGCCGTCTTCGTGGCCATTACCGCTCATAGGCTAACATTGTCTTCACATCAGTTGGCACAAGGGCAGCAAACCCATGCTTTTGACGGTGAAAAACTGAGCCAGAAATTACTCGATAGTATTGACCCACTGGCAGCCTAGCATTCATGAATTTTCGGAGCGCTAAAGGTGCGTAGAATGCCAGCTTCACTTTCGAATTACCTACAACGTAGGCTATTAAAGTGGTTAGACAGGCGAGTTCCGGCTTCTCACGAACATCACCTCAACGTAAACAGTATTTTTATATTGCCGAGCGGATTCGGTTGGTCTTTTATTATTCTATCGCTGTGTTTGTTTTTACTTGGCACTAACTACCAAAACAACTTGATGTTGCTGCTTAGCTATTTGTGCTTAAGCATTATGCTATTAACGCTGTTTTACACTCATCAAAACTTTGCGCGTTTAGCGCTTAAAGCGACGCCCCCCAGTCCATTTCACTGTAACTTACAGGGTGAATTGCAGCTTCAGGTTATCCCTCACGCGGCAGCGCCAACGAAAACGTGCAATGGTGTATTAGCAATAAAGTGGCTAAATACAGCGCGCCCCATGGAAACCGCTGTTCATGCAAGCAATCAAGATACCTCAGTGGATCAGCAGACGTACAGCTTTTCTTTAAACGACAATGAAGTTACGGATACAAGACAAACGCAAACCCTCAGCGTGCCTCTTCCAATACCAGTACGGGGGCGATTTGCACTGGGCAGACTAACCATTGCATGCGATTTTCCGTTGGGATTATACAAATGCTGGACCCACCTCGATTTTGACCAACAGGTTACTGTCTATGCAAAACCTCAAGAAGGTCCGGTCACTGTTACTAAGGTAGCGAGTTCTAATGAGTCGGATAGCGTCAGTCAGGTTAACGACCTTACAAGTAACGAGGACTTCTACGCATTAAACGATTACGAAGTTGGACAGCCGCTTAATCGCGTATCATGGAAGCATGTGGCGAAAAACGGAAATTGGGTTTCGAAATCCTTTACCTCCTTGCAAAGCGACAGTTTTGTACTTTCAGTTCCCTCAAACATCGATGTGGAAACTGCCGTGTCGGCACTTACCTATGCAACATTGTCTTGGACAGGCGCAGACCGGGTATTTGGAATACAGTACAAAGGGCTTAACATTGCCCCTGCTCGCGGGGTAAAACATAGGCACGAATGTCTTAGTGCGCTTGCTTGTTTGAATTCGCATTCATCACAAGCTTCTTCGACCTCAAATAAAACGGTCTCAATATCTTCCATAAAGAATGAAAAAGCGAGGTCAACGAAATGAGCTCCGCTATCTTAAGCCGTTTAACGCAATTAACCGTTGTTAAAAGCGTGTTTAGCCAACCAACGTCCGTGGCTGTGCTTATGCTCTGCATAGCTTTCTCTCTTATTCTTTTTACTCTCACCGCGCCGCTTATGACATGGGTAATTATGCTAGGTGGATGTGCTGTGATAGTGAGGGCCGCAGGCCTTAGTGCGTTAAATAGTTTGCCCACATCACGCACGGTTAATCTACTGGCGATATTGGCAGTGTTCGCATTATCGTGGTTTGGCTTCTCAGTAGGATTGCTTGATAGCATGATCAACCTATTGACCGTCGCGTGCGCGCTCAAAATCATGCTGGTTGAGAAAAAACGTGATTTTCACTTAATTGTATGTACCTGTTTGTTCTTGATCGGCTGCGGATTTATCTCGTCTCTAAGCGTATTTGCGTGGATTGGCTATACAGGAATACTGGCCCTGCTGCTATTCGCGACTGCCATTTATCACGGTGCAGGAATACCCAAATCAAAAAGCATTAAATTCGTGACCGTGCTTATTGTCCAAGCTTTCCCTATCGCGCTGCTACTGTTTTTACTACTTCCCCAACTCCCTCCGCTTTGGCAGATGCCCACGTCAAAGTCGACTGAAACCGGGCTTTCTGACACGGTGACGCCAGGTGATATTGCGTCACTTGCAAGTTCATCTGAATTGGCTTTCAGCGCCACATTTGAAAACACAGAAGCAGTTCCTGTTGCACCGTCCAGGTATTGGCGCGCTATGACCTTAGAACATTTTGACGGGAAAACCTGGTCTATTAGCGACAAGCGCAAACAGGCAGAGCAGCAGCTAGCTTACATGGGCAAGCCAACACCCTTGTCAGCTCTGGCCGAGGAAAGTACGCCTCAAGTGATAAGTTATGAATTGATCGTGGAACCCACACAGCAAACGTGGCTGTTTGCGTTAGCGCCTTCGACCCCCAACAACCGCGAGAACAGTATTTTCGTACGAAGTCTTTTTGATTTTACGTTAAGGGCGAATAGCCCAATATCCAGTAAAAAAGCGTTTTATCTGCGCTACTATCCAACTGCTCAAATCACTAGCGGAATAGGAAATTTTGAATCGCAACTAAACCTTCAGGTTTCCATGAATGGCAACCCTCAAGCCAGGGCATGGGGACAGACACTCGCCAAACAATATTCAAGCGCACAGCAAATAGTTAGCGCAATAATGCGTGAATTTAATCAAGGGGGCTTCCGCTACACCCTATCGCCGAACGCCATGCCTACCGACCCCATCGACCGTTTTTTATTTGAAGAACGCTCAGGTTTTTGTGCCCATTACGCAGGCGCCATGGTGTATGTGCTTCGCGCCGCAGGGGTACCGGCAAGAATGGTGACAGGCTACCAGGGCGGAAGCGCACTTAATGACAATGTGCTGCAAATAAGGCAGTACGATGCACATGCGTGGGTGGAAGCATTTATTGATGGTGTATGGATTCGACACGACCCAACGAGTATGGTGGCACCGTCACGCTTAACCTTCGGGCTTGAACTTGCGTTGGAAGAGCTTGGGGAGTCTCGTGAAGCCAGTATTTTGGGCGACCTTAGCAACGCTGCTATTTTTGCAACATTACAAAGCTGGTTTCAACAGCTCGATTACTCGTGGAGTAAATGGGTACTGGGCTTTGACAATACTGCGCAAACCAACATGCTTGAAGAATTACTAGGCTCGCTAACGCCGCAAAAAATGCGAGTTGTATTTCTTTCCGCCATTGGTCTAATTGGGCTTATTTTAGCACTTTATTTTTTACCCAAAACGTATCGCAACACACTGTCGCCCTCACACAGAGTTTTACTAAACGCAATAAAATGCGTTGAAGCTAAAACAGGAAAAGAAAGAGGGAATAAAACCTTGTCCGCCTTTATGAGTGAAGTTAACCCTTTGATAAACGAAGATGCTGCCAAGGCACTAACACTTCTGTGTGAACAATTTGAGCACGAAAAATACGCACACCGAACACAAGAGACAAAAATTTATCCAACCATGAAGCGTCAGTTAAAAATGTTAAAACAGGCATTAAAGTAGGAAATGGTTAAACCGATTGCACCTTAAACACTCACACTCCCCCCTTTTTAGTGCAGGCTAATTAATAGTGCCTTGGCGCAAGCGTCTATCAACACAGCCATGAATTTATACAAAGCATTGTTTTTAAAAGCAATAAATAACGCATTTACGTACATTTTGGTTATTGGCACTTTTTTAGCTTTGTACAAATGGATTACAAAAGTACGAAGGCGCTTATACAAGTATTAGTTGCCAACGGGCTTTAGAGTACAAAGGCGTACATATAACCAACGGTTTATTTGTTAGCTACCACAATGCATGAGTTTCGGACAAAGGCGTCCCCAGTTCTTTCTTACGAGAGCGCTGCGGACGCCTTTTTTTGATCTTCTGGAACGCATTGAAACAGTAAACGCCAACACACAGATGACAACTTATTGATAACGACAACGTGAGGTGAAACCATGGCTTATCTTCTCCCCGCTGAGTTTGCAACCAAGATGGTAGATGCAGGCGAAGCCAAAATTTATATGTCTACACGAGATACTCTAATCCGCGCTTATATGGCAGGTGCAATATTGGCCCTTGCCGCTGTTTTTGCCGTTACCATTGCCGTTCAAACCGGCGTATTTCTTCTTGGCGCAGTGTTATTCCCAGTGGGCTTTTGTATGCTCTACCTTATGGGGTTTGACCTATTAACCGGCGTGTTTGTACTTACCCCGCTCGCTTGGCTTGCACAGCGACCTGGCGTCACGCCAAAACAAATTCTACGGAATTGGGGATTAGTATTCTTAGGTAACTTTGGTGGCGCATTAACCGTGGCCTTTATGATGTCGTTTATTTTTACCATGGGGTATAACGTGGATGGCGGTGCCATCGCGACTAAGGTAGCCAGTATTGGCGAAGCTCGTACATTGGGCTACGCAGAACACGGCGTTGCAGGCTGGTTCACCATTTTTATTCGCGGCATGTTGTGTAACTGGATGGTGTCGCTAGGCGTAGTGGGTGCAATGATTTCAACCCACGTTAGCGGAAAAGTACTAGCCATGTGGATGCCAATCATGCTGTTCTTCTTTATGGGTTTTGAGCACTCAGTAGTAAACATGTTCCTTTTCCCATTTGGCCTTATTATGGGCGGCGACTTCTCGGTTATGGACTACTTCATTTGGAACGAGATCCCAACTGCACTTGGAAATCTTGTTGGTGGCCTCGCCTTTACTGGACTAACCCTGTACACCACCCACGTTAAGACGCTACCCAAACGTACTATCCCTGTTGATAAAGCCGCTGCATCGCAAACACTGCCTATTTAATTAAGGCGCTTATCTTAAAGCCATCATGCCTTGTCCCTACAAGACACGTCATGATGGCGTTATCCGTTTCCTTGGAAATAACTAATTGGGCTCATAATTAAATATGCAGGTAAGAAGCAATTAAACATGAATGAGCGAGCCGCGTTAAACGCCCCAATTAACCCACCAGCTAACACGCTCAGTGTAAGTGCATTTTCTACAGCCGGCGTTAAAGCGATAAACCAAGATGCATACGCTTTTCATGTTTCTGATAACACAGATCAAAGCAGCGTTTTTGTTATCGCCGACGGTGTAAGTAGCAGTACGGTTAGCCAAGTTGCTAGCGACTTTGCTACCAGTCAGTTTATTAAACTGTTTAATATGGCGCCGGAACAATGGTCGGTTAAGATGCGCGCTGAAACCATTATTAAAGAGATAAACGCGCTGCTTTACACACGTACGCAAAGAAGTCCCTTCTGCTATACACCAGAAAAAGGTTATGTGTGCACGTTAACAGTGGCGGTGGTAACAGGCAATCACATGGATGTATTTCATGTGGGAGATTGTCAAATTCAGGCTATTTCTAAGAACGCACAGTCGCCTGTCTTACTCACAAAACCTCATCGTCAAGTATCGGAAAGTGAGCCTTCGCAGAGTTATCTTACTAAAGCATTAGGCGTTAAAGCGAATATAGACATCGACCACACAACACTCACCCTCAACTCATCGAGCACGTTTTCGATAAGTAGCGACGGGGTTTATGAGTTTGTTTCGCTATCTACCATTCTTATGAAAATCAGTGAGGCCGATACGCTTTCTGAAAACCAAGCTGCGTTGGTAGTACATGAGGCATTTACTAGAGGAAGCGATGACAACCTCACCTTACTTCTCGTAAAGGTTCTTGTAGCTAGCCATGATGGCCTAGACGATCACAGACACCCACTGTATACAGGCATTTCAACTTCACCTCATTCATCTGTACTTAACAGGCCGTTGGGCAACCAACTGATAACCAATTCTGAGGTTTCTGATGCTGCGATTCATTACTCAAATCAGCAGTCTGATGAACATGTATGCGAAGAGCCTGCTGCCGCAAACTTTAAGACGGGTGATGATGTTGATGGACTGAAGCTAGAACGACAGCTTTATACGTCGGCCCGAAGCCATGTTTTTATTGCCACCAATTCGTCTTGTGAAGCTACGCACAGAAACAGCCCTGTGGTTGTAAAAACGCCGGCTACCGACTTTACCCTATCACCAGAAATGGTAAACGGGTTCCTAATAGAGAGCTGGTTTTCGAGACGGATTAATTCGGCACACGTTATTAAAAGCCCAACGTTTACTGATTTGGGTTTACCGTACTCTCCTTCTGCTTTTTACAGCGTAAGTGAATATGTGCAAGGTCAAACGCTAGCTCAATGGGCTGTTGATAACCCTACGCCGCCATTAGAGCAAGTTAGGAATATAATCGAGCAGGTTGGTAAAGGTTTACAGGCAATGCACCGTCAGGGCATTCTTCATAGGGATATACGCCCCGACAATATTATTATTAGCGAACAAGGGCACTGTACTATTATAGATTTGGGTTCAGCAGCCTTAGCCGATGCCCCAAGCCTCTATAGTGACACACCTATTCCTGGCGCTGCACTTTTTTCCGCACCTGAATACTTTTTAGGAAATGTAGGCACAGAGCGCTCTGATCTGTTTTCCTTAGCCGTACTCACCTACTATCTCTTGTGCGGGCGTTACCCCTATGGCACAAAGCTCGTTCATTGTCGCACGTTGGCCGAGCAGAAAAAGTTAAAATACCAAACCGCATTGGCTCCTAATCGACCAATACCTAATTGGGTTGATAGCGCCCTTAAGCGTGCTTTGCATGTGAACCCTGATAAGCGATTTTCTTCACTATCTGAGTTTCTTTTTTCGCTTCGCTACCCAAATCCATCACAACATACGGCGTACGAGCCGTTAGTAAAACGACACCCTCTTTTTGTGTACAAGGTGCTAATACTGGCACTTATTTTCAGCAATCTAGTTACGCTCATTTTGTTTAACCCCGATTTCAGATAATAAGTGCGACATTCATGGAAAGGTGTAGAAGAGGAGGCCAACTGCTAAAAGTGGTACGCTCTTCTCGTCAAAGAAACAA
>NZ_JACSOE010000052.1:0-33764 GCF_014349115.1 Alteromonas sp. BZK5
GTTAAAATATGACTGATTTTTAATTCTAAATTAAAAGAACACAGTGCCACCTAGTTGAATTAGGGTTAAGTCTTCTGCGCTGTTATAAATTCCTTGCGCAGATTCTGAACCATCAATATCTAAACTTAGATTTTCGTATTTCGCGTACACCAAGAAGCGCGATCCAAAATATTGTTCTGCTGCAACGCCCCACTGACTAAGCTCTGAGCCGGTAACGCCATCTAAATGAGCCATGCCGTATTGGTCGTTATAACTGGCATATTCAGCATAGAAAGCAGAATCACCAAAGCGATTAAACTGTTTTCTTATGCCTGCTTTAAAGTAATAAGCATCTGTATCGTCACCCGACCCAACAATCGCATCGTCAGCTTCTTCCATCTGATAAGTGGCTACCCCAAATACTCCTGACTCAATATGCATGAGCCCTGCTTGCAGTTGCAGCGTAGTTGAACTGTTGCCCCCAACATTGCTACCGCCATCTTTATTCACTGAGTAACCTGCATGAAGGTTAGTTTTGAAGCCTTCGTGCTCAGCCGCATACTTAACCGCAATATCGTAAATTTCGTCGTTTGCATAACCTACTGCAATACTCACGTTGCCCATTTGAGGGAGATCGTAGCGCACGCCGTTGCGATATATACCGTTACAGTCAATACCAATACCCAAGCCAGGCGTAGCTAAGCACTGAGCAAATTGACCCCACGCGACATTGGTTGAACCTTCTTCTACGCCTCGAATAAAGAAGCCATTTGCTCTAAATAATGGAGAAATTCCCGACCAGATTGTGCCAGAAGGATCGGCTAGAACGGCAATGTTATCGGTGGGAAGGCTTTGTAAACCAATGGTGATTTTACCCCAGTCGCCACCAAAGTAGAGGCTACTGCCCAACAGGCCTATGTCGCCGCCGTTGAAGGTGTCTAAGTTATCCTGATTGGCAAACAAAAGCGGGGTTTGATGGCCACCACCGGCGTAGTTGGGTGCGCCTGAAAGAGGTTCAATAATGACCTCAAAGCCCACGTCCATGCCTTGTTCTTCCAGTTTATAATTCCCTGAAAGCGTAATACGGCTGCCTAGCGTTGTACCGTTGTCTGAAAGTTGTGCCACATCACTACCCACACCGTCGTCGTAATAGGTTAAGCCTTCATTTATCCATCCAGAGATATTCCATGAATAGGGCTCGTCTTGGGCAAAACTATGGCTACTGACTGTGCTTAAAATGGCAATAGATAAACAGGTTTTTGTAAATGTATTCTTTTTCATTTTACTGTCCCAATATTGGTAGTGTTGATTAATTACAGTGGCTTTTTGTTTTTATTTTTGACTGGTTTTAATGCTTTCGGTGTCCAGTAAATTGATAATAGGTTCTATTGAATTTTGAACCATCGGCCGTAAGGCGTGTTAATCTCCTTCTTTAGTAGCGGGAAAATTAAATGTATAAATGATAAAAAACGCGACTACTGTGAAAAAGTAAGTCGCGTTTTTTTGATTTTTTTGCAGCTTTTGTGTGGATAAAAGCGCGTGTGGTAACAACTGCTATCTGATTAGAATCTCGCTTTTAGATTTACACTGACCATTCGCGGTTGTGCGGGGCCCACGAACTCTGCACCTTCTACATCGGGATAAATGTCTTCTAATACCTCATCAGCCTCGCCATACGTGCCAAAGGTTTCATAGTCTTTGTCGAACACATTGTTCACACGTAGCGATGCGGTAAATGTGTCGTTGAACCGGTACGATGCATAAATGTTTGCAATAACGTATCCGTCAATCTTTTCATTTTCGTTAGCCTCATCGCCCCTAAAGTACTGACTAGATGCTGAAATGACTTCTGCCCCCAAACGCGCTTTATCCGTTAAGGCGTAATCTGCGTAGAGCTTGACTAAATGCTCTGGCTGGCCTGGAATTTTGTCACCTGGCGTTACGAGTCTGTCTGGACCCTGAGGGTTAAAGGGGCTAAACGACGTGAATGTGGATTCATAGGTTGCGTTAAGATAGTTGTAGTTTAACCGGTAGGTTAGTTTTTCCCACGTTGATCCTACGCTGAATTCAACGCCCTGACGCTGGGTTTCATCAACGTTAATAAAGTATCCGCGAGAGGCAACAGCGCCTGCTTGTTGGAAGATAATGTCGTCCTTACTTCTACTGTGAAAAACATTTAGCATCAGGTCGATGTTATCAATGCGTGTGGTGTAGTTCGCTTCAATAGTTTGGGTGACCACCTGATCAAGAGGAGGATCGGCCACAAAACCGTTCGGTAAGCGGCACGGGTCGTCTTCATCTGCACAGCTTAACTCTGCAGGGCTTGGCGTTCTTGAAGACTGGCTGATTGCAAGATTCAACTGGCTTTGCTCATCTATAGTAATGTCTACCCCTACCGCTGGGTTAAATTGGGTAAAACGGTGATTGCCGTCCAATGAACCTTCACCGTCATCAATCAGGTCTTCCATAACAATATGGTCTCGGTTAAAACGTCCACCAAGATTGAGTGATACGGCTGAAGAGAGCTGTGTACTATTCATAAAAAATAGCGACCATGCGGTGGTGTCTACATCTAATCTAACTCTGGCTTCTTGTGCCATGAGCCCGTCGATGGGTAAAACAGTGCGTGAGTCGTGTGCAGATTCGTTTTCCAAAATACCAAATGTAGTATCAGCGGCGTAGTTAACATCTCCTTTGGTGTAGCTGGCACCAACAATTAGCTCTGAACTGAAGCCGCTTAAGGCATATTGTTTTGCTAGCTGAAAAGATAACCCAGTAGCTTTGGCGTCTGTGCGGCCCGTGTTGTATGTACCATCAAGTTCATCTGCGTCCACATCTGATATTTCGGCAAGCGCGGTGCCGTCATCAAAGCCAATAAATTCAACCGCTTCTATATCGTCGCCTTCTCCTACAACAGGCAAATCATCATCGTCGTCGCCATCATCATCACTATCAAGCGGAGCATCATCATCGTCGTCATCATCTTCAAATTCACACAGTGTTACGCGTCCATCAGCGAACTGGCAGGCACCAAAATCACTGTCATCGCCGTTGATTGATTGAGTTTGTGTGTCGCGATAAAACATATTGGCGGTTAAAGATAAGGTGTCAGTTAAAACGAAATCACCGGTTATATTAACGTGCGTAAGTTCGTTGTTGGTCTGATCGGGGTGGGTGTAGACCGCTTCTCTTCCTTCAATATCCAGCAGTTCAATAGGTGATGCACCATTGCCGAGTAACTCGTTATCGGCCATAAACAGGTTCATGTCGAGATGCATTTTGTCACTTTTATAGGCAAGCGATGTAAAGACTTGCTGCACTTTAGATGGCGAATAGTCGCGCCAGCCATCTTCCTCATAGTGATTCAGGTTCACATAATACGCCCAGTGATCGTTATGACCACCTGACTCCACAGACGCGGCTTTCTGGCCGAATTGTCCAGCCTGTAAATCTATTTCGTTGGCGTTGAAGCTAAACCCTGTTTTCGTTCTTAGCGCAAGGGCGCCGCCTAGCGTGTTTTGGCCAAACAGAGGGTTTGAACCAGAGTACAAAGAAGCGGTATCTATAGCATCTAGAGGCATTAAGTCCCAATGCACAGTATCGCCAAACGCTTCATTAACCCGACCGCTGTTCAAGTACACCGAAATGCCCTGAGGTAGACCAAGCAGCGGAGAGGCAGTAAACCCGCGGTATTGCAGATCAGGTTGGAACGGATTGTTTTGAACATCGTTTAGGTTCACGCTTGCCAGCTGAGTTTTGAGTAGCTCCGGTAGTGAACGGTTGACGCTCCCTTCAATATCGTCTTGAGTGAGTGTCTGAACATTACCAAATACGGCAGAGTTATTGCTGTTGGCGCTAAGCGGCGTCGCTCCCTGCACCTCTATAACCTCGTAGTGGTCCAACGCATCGTTAGCTTCTGCAGCAGAGCTAAACGCATAGGTTACAGCGCTTGCAATAATCGCAAGAGCAAATGGTGAACGGGCAAGTTGATGTGTTGGGGATTGTGCAACGTTTTGGCTAGAGCTTTTAGTAGAAATTCGCGTAGGCATGGTCTTGACTGCTTCGTTATTATTTATACTTTCAGTATTGCCTTAACCATTCCCTAAAAATATCCTCCTTAAGGGGGAGGAAGTATCATAAATTGGTAGCAGTGTTTTTTCCCGAATTCCCTACGAGACAATTGATAAAACCTTATGACACCAGTTTTCACGCTCTGTGATATTTGTATCGCTGGCACCAAATAGAAAAAGGTTATTTTCATAGGTTGCAGCGCCCAGTGCGTAGCATTCCCCCGAGGTTCTTGGTTGCCAGAAAAGGTGGTGTGCCAGCACCGCTTGTAGTCTTGACTGTTGATAGAACGCGATGCGATACACCCAGTGCGAGGCCAAATAACCAGAATCAGAATTTAGATAAGCCGACTCTAGAGTTATTGAGGGCGATGGAATGGAAAACGGCGTTAAGTGCGAAGCAATGTGTTCAGCGTTAAAGCGTTTCAAATTGGTGGTCTTGTTGGCGAGTGGCCGCAATAAACGTGGAAGTGCAGGCAAGTGCTCTAACGCAATAAAATGTCGGTATTTAGAGGTAAGACGCGGTATTAAAAGTGACTGCTCGCTATTGGAAGCGCTGGCTTGCGCGGAAAAGTCTTTGCGTGCCTTTCTAATCCGCTCGAGAGCGACTGACTTTTCTGGTGAAGGTAGAGCCCTCAGGTAGGAGTGCGATACCTTATTAGCACTCGCTAAATAAGTGCTTTTGGTGGCACAATCTTTGGCGGCACACTTGTTAGAACCCAACGCATCTGTTAGTTGCGCAAAATAGCGAATAGCCGCCCCCACACCCTCTGCGTGTTTATCAGTGTCTGGCATTGGCTTTGAAGGTTTAATATCAAATGAGGCAAGACACGCGGATACCACATGTTTTAGTTGTCGCAGCCTTTTATCATAATCATCGCTCACGAGCTTGTGTGTAAGATTTTGTGAAAGCTTTGGAAGTGCTTCTATCGAAAGCTCGCTTGCTACTTCCTTCATCGCTTCGTTTGTGACGAGGCGAATTGCAAAATTGCCTTGTTGATTGATTTCGGGGTCGATAAATAAAGTGTTTTCAAGGCCTGCTACGGTGCTAAGTGTTGCTTCTTGCTGTAGTAAACCCTTTAGAAAGCACTGAGGAAACCACCAGGTTAATACATGCCTTATTGATTCGTTTTCGCCTTTTGTCGTTTGCGCATCAAGAGAGGCTTCTTTGTCTAAATGTGAGTGTTCACGTTGAGATGCGTGCTGACTCAGAGAGGCGTTTCTGTTCAGTGTTGATTCTTCGCTCAGGGCTGTTTTTTCGCTCAGGGCTGCTTCCACGCTCACGGCTGTAACAACCTCCTTGCACTGTTCAAAAAATTGGGCTGAATTACTATAAACCAGCGTGGTGATATTGCTTGGCTGATACCACTGGCGTTTGTAGTCTTGAAGCGCTTGAATGCTGTTGCTGCCTATGGTTTGTGTAAAACCACCCGCGTGTTGATAGGCATTTTTATTGGTATCGGTTAATCGAATAGCGGCGTTTAATGCATAGTCGCTGTTTGCCTCTAGCATGGCGAGCTCGTTAAAAATAACCCCGTCACGCTCTATGGTAACCTCATCGTTACCGTAATCCCGGTTAAGCAGGCCACAGTACAGGTAATTTACAGCATCAAGCAGCACGTTCGCTTTTTCAGACGAAGCGAAAAAGAAGGTGTACTCGGCGAGTGTGGTAGCGTTAATAGTAACAGGCAGAAGTGTATTGGCCGTAAAAAGTTCGTGGGCAGTTGGGTATTGGTGAGAGCGTCGAAAGCTGATGTGCTCAGCTAAGTGAGACAACCCAGTGTGGCCTGCTGCAGGGGTTTTTAGCGCAAAAACAACGCTATGCACTTTTGACCCAGAGCCGGCATCAATGAAATGAAATTCAGACATACACTTTTATCATTGCGGTTTAACGGTATCTCTTTTTGTTTCGTACTTATCGCAGCCCATTTATTTCCTAGTACTTACCTCGTAGCACTTACTTCTAGGATGGGAATCGGCTTTTCCACCTTCCGATACTGTAGTGCCTTCGACGGTGCAGTACCTGCTTTATCGGTAATGCCTTTCATCAAATGGTGATCGGGCGACTTGCTGCAAACCGGATCCGTCTTATACATATCACCTGTTAGCAGGTAGGCCTGACATCGGCAGCCGCCAAAGTCTTTATCTTTCTCATCGCAGTCCCTACAGGGCGACGGCATCCAACTATCGCCACGAAAATGATTAAAGCTAAAGTCTTGGTGCCAAATATCGTGCAATGAACGTTCTTTCACATTAGGAAAACGAAGGGGTAATATCTTTGCACTGTGACACGGAAGGGCACTGCCATCTGGCGTTACGGTTAAAAACGTTGTGCCCCAGCCATTCATGCACGCCTTAGGGCGAGATTCATAGTAGTCGGGCGACACAAATATGAAGGTTGGCCCTTTACCGTTTTGCTGCGCGCGGTAGCGGTTCACTGCGGCTTCAGCTTCCTGTAGCTGCTGTGAGGTAGGTAAAAGATGGTCTCTATTTTCATAGGCCCAGCCGTAATACTGCACGGTAGCTAGCTCGACAAAATCAGCGTTCAGCTGCTCGCTGAGCGCCATCACGTCTTCTATTTCGTGAATGTTTTGCGCGGTAATACAGAAGTTAAGCACCATAGGATAGTTGTATTGTTTTACTAGCTTCGCAATTTTAAGTTTTTGTTCAAATGAGTGACGCTTGTTGCCTATTAAGTCGTTGACTTCAGCATTGGCTGCCTGAAAGCTCAGCTGAATGTGGTCAAGGCCGGCTTCTTTGAGTTTGGCAATACGTTTTTCTGTCATGCCAATGCCAGAGGTGATCAAGTTGGTGTAAAAACCCAAAGCCCGCGCATAAGCGACTAAGTGCTCTAAGTCTTTTCGAAGCAATGGCTCTCCGCCAGAAAAGCCCAATTGCACGGCGCCCATTTCCCGCGCTTCACGCAGCACACGCTCCCAATGCTCAGTAGAGAGCTCATTAAATGTTTCTTCCATGTTTACTGGGTTAGAGCAATAGGGGCAATGCAATGGGCACTGATAAGTAATTTCGGCTAGGAGCCACAGCGGTGGCGTTATGCTATTTGGTTCGTCGGTTTGTAAATCAACGTCTGTATTATTCGTCATAGCGGATCCACTTCTTTTGCTCGGCATGGACCAGAAATGCATGAACATCTTCTTCTAAATCTTCAGGTGCATCAGGGAACGCCTGGCGAAGCTCAGCACAAATGGTATTTTCCGTATTGCTGCCATCTATTCGCTTAAGAATTTCTGCCGCAGAAGGATTAAGTTTTATCATTCCTTCGGGGAACAACAAAACATAACAACCCTGAGCTTTCTCGTACTGCATGCGAAAAAGCGGATTTAAAGAAGCTGTTTTGTCTCTTGTGCCGCTGTCCTCGTTGTTGTGACTGCTGCTATTTTCAATGTTATTTTCCACGTTATCAGCACCGACGCTATCAGCATCTAAGTGGTGTTCGATTTGTGATTGTAAATTCGACATCATTAAAACCTCCCTTTATGGCACACCCGCTGGTCGGCAATACCATCAAACGGCTTTCTCTTGTATTCATAGGCAAAGCAAATGGCATCAGCAATGCTCCACAAAATATCAATTTTGAACTGCAGTATATTGAGCGCATGTTCTTGCTGTTGTCGGGTAACAAAGTGGTCAAGGGTAATCTGCAGGCCATGCTCTACATCACGGCGCGCCTGACTTAACCGCATTTGAAAGTAGGTAAAGCCTTCACTATTAATCCATGTATAGTGCCCAGGCCAGGTATCTAATCGGCTTTGATGTATTTCAGGGGCGAACATTTCAGTTAACGATGAGCAGGCAGCCTCTTCCCACGACGCACGGCGGGCAAAATTCACATAGGCATTTACTGCAAATTTAACCGCTGGCAACAGGTGGGTTTCATCAAGTAGTTCACTGCGGTTCAAGCCTACCGCTTCGCCCAACCGCAACCAGGCTTCTATGCCGCCCAGTCCGTCTTCACCTTCCCGTCCATCATGATCGATTATTCGTTGGATCCAGGTTCTGCGAACCGATTGATCTTCGCAATTCGCTAAAATTGCCGCGTCTTTAACCGGTATTGCCATTTGATAATACAGTCGGTTGGCCACCCAGCCCTGAATTTCATCAACGCTGCAGTGTCCTTCATTCATACGTTTATGAAAGGGGTGATGAATATGGTAGTAAGCGCCTTTTTCTCTCAGTTTTTGTTCGAATTCTTGTCTAGACCATGCGTTTTCTGTCATTACTACACCTCAATTTCCATACCGTCGTAAGCCAATTCAATGCCTTGCTCACACAGGCTGTGATAAGCACTGGAATCTTCGTCAAGCACGCGATTTGTGTTGTTGATATGAATTAGTACTTTACGCTTAACGTTAAATTCATTTAGCAGCGCAATGGCTCCGCCCTTTCCATTAACCGGCATGTGTCCCATATCAGTGCCCAGCTTGTTGCTAAAGCCGTGATCTATCATTTCTTCATTGGCCCACAGCGTACCGTCAAATAGCACGCAGTGAGATTCGCGCATTACTTGTTTTACTGTGTCGTTTGCCTGCATACATCCCGGCGCGTAAAAAAGCACGTTGCCCGTGGTGTCGTCAGTTATCTTCAGGCCGATATTGTTGCCCGGCACAATGTTGTCGCGATATGTCGAATAAGGGGGCGCATTAGACTCTAGTACCACAGGTTGGAAAGTCAGGCCTTCTGCCCCCTTTGGTACAAAGCGTTGATGATAATCGGTATTAATTGAATGCTGCTGTAGTCCGCCGTGCCAGTGTTTTAATACGGTAAAAAGCGGGAAGCTGGTGGTTAGGTCTTCGGCAACAACATCGGTACAATAAACGGGAAGGGGTAAGCCTTCGCGCAATGTTAGCAGGCCTGTAGTATGGTCTATTTGACTGTCGGTAAGCACAATTGCGCTTATGCGTGTGCCGCGAGAAACATGGGCGTCGGGCCACAGCTGCGGGTGGCTATTCATCTGCTCCCGTAAATCGGGGGAGGCGTTAATGAGCACCCAATTTTTACCATCACTACTGACAGCAATGCTCGACTGTGTTCTGCCTTTCGCCTTTATTTTACCTTCGCGTAAACCCTTACAATTTGGGCAGTGGCAGTTCCATTGCGGAAATCCACCCCCGGCGGCAGCACCAAGAATCAATACGTGCATAACAACTCCATACTACAAGTAAAAAAAGGCTGCGTCGGCAGCCTTTTTGTTCATCATCCCAGAGGGCGTTGCCTAGCGGTTATTGATGTAAAGAGTTACTTCAAAACCAAGGCGCATTTCTGTGTATTGGGGTTTAGTCCACATAATTGTTCCTCTTCTTTATGATTAAACGCATGACTGAGTATATGTTGAATATGTGTTAACAGATATCCTCCTAAGGGAGGAGAACTGTCATGAATTTTGATGATTTATTGATTATTTTTGATAGCACAGCTGCTTAAGTAAGATAACAGCAGAGGAATAGGGCGGCCGGTTGCCGATAAAGATTTGGTGTAGGTAAAAGCGGTTCCTGCCACATCGAGGTGAGCCCACGGGGTGCCGTCAGCAAAGCGAGAGAGAAAGCAGCCTGCCGAAATAGCACCGGGAGAGTTTATACCCGTATTCATCATATCCGCGTGCTGAGAGGTAATGGCGTCTTGATATTCTGGCCAAAGTGGGAAAGGCCAGCACCTGTCGTTAGCCAGTTCACCCGCTTCAACTAACGCACTTTCAAGCGCTGGAGCGTTGCTAAAAAGCGCAGTGGCTTTGTGCCCCAGTGCGCTAATGGCCGCGCCGGTTAGGGTTGCAATATCAATAATAACCGAGGGGGTGAACTGTTTCGCGTAGCTGATTGCATCGGCCATAAGCATACGCCCTTCTGCATCGGTGCTCATGACTTCCACGGTTTTTCCTGAGTGCATAGTGATAATGTCACCCGGGCGATAGGCTTTGCCATCAATCGCATTATCGGCGCTCGCCACAATACCAATAATATTTATATTTAACCCCAGCGTGGCAACCGCCTGAATGACGCCCAATACACAGCCAGCGCCTGCCATGTCGTAAATCATATGGCGCATATCAGGGCTGCGTTTTAACGTTATGCCGCCGCTGTCAAACGTTACGCCTTTGCCGATTAACACTACCGGCGGTGAATTCTCTAAACCTTTGGCTGTATAGCGAAGAATAGGCATGGTGGCAGCAAACTGTGAACCTGCATTTACCGCTAAATACCCGTTCATGCCTAACTGCTTTAGCGCACTTTCATTGAGGATATCGCAAGACACCGTATTAAAGGTTTGCGCCAGATGCAGAGCTTGTTCGGCCAGATAATCTGGCGTACATAAGTTGGCTGGCATGTGGGCGAGATCTTTAGCCCACGTCATCGCGGCATTCAGGGCTGATTCATAGCGGATAGTGTGTGAAACGAGACGCTTTTGTGCTTTATTAAAATGCTTGGCATCTAATGCAAGAGACAGCGTGCCCCTAATATCAGTTGCTTGGTTAATTGCTTCATTAGTTGCGGCGTTTTTTTCAACACTATTTGCGTTGTTGTTGTCGTCGCGGGCTCGACTGCTAGAAACCGAACGATTATTCGTCTTATAGCCCTTAAAGTGATAGCCGTGCTTGAAATAGCTTCTAAGTAGCGCACTCAGAAATGGTGAGTGGCTCGCAATGGTGTTAACAGGGTCGCTGCTTACTGTTTCAGTGGTAGAAAGCGCCATTAACGCCAGCTTTTCCAAGGTTACCGACAAGCTTTTAAGCTTTTTAAACAATGCATCGAACTGCTGTTCTAAGTAGCGAAATGCTGGCGCGTTAGTTTGCTTCAAGTCACTAGTGCTTTTCGAATAAAACGCGGAGTTTGAATCGCTAGCGTAGCTTGAGCGGTTAACCATGGAAGGGTCATTAGTTTTAGATAAAGTCGAGGCACAGCTAGAGACGTTGGGTGCATCTGACGCTTCAAAAAGCGCAAAATCGACACCATAAAACAGTACCCGTTTTACTTCAGCTAATGGTTGGCTAATTTTGTTTTTTCCGCTGTTTTCAGTGTCTGAGATGTAACTTGTTTTAAACGCCTTAAGGCCTTGTACTAATACACATTGGCCTTTATTTCCTGCAAAACCTTCATCGTCAAAAACCTGCTCAATGTATGTCTTAGCGGGTGTTGAAAAGTGAAAGAGTTGGCTCGCTAATAACTCGGGCGTAGTTAAAATAAGTAAGCAGTCACTATCGTCTAACGTTTCAACTTTATTGCTTTCATTAGCCCAGGTTAGGTTTGCTTTTATCACGAGAAGCGCCCTTTTGAGGCTTTGGGGCGAAAGCTTCTAACAGCCAAAATAAAAGTGATAGCCGTAAGACAAAGTACAACGGCTAGCGCGTTGTGTTCGAGTTTTTCATAGAGCGCAAATCGCAGTAATTCTACGCCGCTACTAAAGGGGTTAAAGGCGCAAATCTGATACAGCCATTCGCTGGCCTCACGCATTTTCCAAAGCGGGTATAGGGCGCTTGATAGAAAGAACAACGGGAAAATGACAAAATTCATGACCCCGGCAAAGTTCTCTAGCTGCTTAATATAGTTTGCCAGTAATAGTCCTAACGAACCTAAAAACAATGACAGTAGCGCAATAACAGGCAACGCATAAACGTATCCCAACGCAGATAGGCGTACATCCAGTAAAAGCGCAAAGGCAAAGAAGATGTATACCTGAATAGCGCTTACCAAGGTGTTGGCTATAAGCTTGCTGCCTAGCAGAAAAGGGCGGGGAACCGGGCTTAACAGCAGTACTTTCATGCTGCCCATTTCTCTGTCGTACACCATGGACAATGAACTTTGCATATTATTAAAAAGCACAATCATGGCGGCAAGCCCAGGTACAATGTACTCTTCGTACAAAATATAACTCTCGTAAGGCTCGGTCATTGAAAGACCGAGGGCCGAACGAAACCCTGCGGCAAAAACAAATAGCCAAAGCAGCGGGCGCACCAATGCACTTAACAGGCGTGTACGTTGCTGCCAGAACTTCAGCATCTCTCGGGTAAGTACACCCACAAAACAGCGCCAATACATCAGGAGCCTTCCTGCATCAAATGCTGCCAAAGGTGCTCAATATCCTGTTGATGATACTTGGCTAACAAGGCTTCACATTGGTCGTGGGCTAACACTCGTCCTTTTGATAAGACTATCAAGTTGTTGTTGTGCTTCACTTCTTCAAATAAATGCGTGGCCCATAGTACACTTACGTTTTGCGAATGAGCGAGTGCTTGTACTACCCGCAAAATAAGATGACGGGATTCTATATCTAAGCCAACGGTAGGCTCGTCTAATAGCAGCAAGGATGGCTTGTGAATAAGGCAGCGAGCTAACTCGACCCGACGTCTGTGCCCGCCATTTAAGTTGCGAATTTTTGTGTTGAGCTTACTCGTAAGATCGAGCTCGTCGAGCAGGCCTTGAATATGAGATAGCGCGCAAGTGGTAGTTATGCCGTGGAGCGAAGCAAAGTAGGACAAATTTTGTTTTACCGACAGGTCGATATCTAAGGTACTTTGCTGAAATACCACGCCCATTTTCGCCATAATACTTGTGCGAGATTGAGACAGGGTAGCACCATCAAAGGTAATGCTGCCTTGCGTGAGTTTTTGAAGGCCCGTAATAAGCGCAAATAAGGTACTTTTGCCTGCGCCATTTGGTCCAAGCAGCATGGTTAAGCCTGGTTTTAGGCAAAGGCTTATATTGTCCAGCGCGTGGTGGCCGCCGTACTGATGTGAAACTGCTTGAACCGCTATTTCCATTTAACCGCCACGCCCCAAGGGTATCGCCCCACTTTTACCGTATGCTCTACGTTTAACGTGTGGGTATTGATGACAGAAACATCACCGCTTACACCGTTAGTGGTCAGCAATAAAGACTGATCTTGGTTAAACGCTAATTGCCACACTCGTCGCCCAACCAAAATGTAGTCTTCCACTTCAAAGGTATCGGTATTGATGACCGCTATGCGATTCGCAGGGCCAAGCGCCACGAAGGCGTAGGGCCTATCTTTCATAAGCACAATACCCACTGGCTGAACCTTGTCGCGATAAACGCCTTTAATGGCAAAGGAAAGGGTCTTCACTTTTTGCTTAGTAGCAGTATCGAAAATACTGACAGTTCCACCTATTTCCGAGCTTACCCAAAGGTACTTGTCATCTCTGGTAAAGTGAGCATCTCTGGGTCTTGCGTCAACCAAGCTATTCGCAATATTTTCGTGCGTTTTGGTATCTATCCAGTGCACCATGTTAGTGGTTTCTGATGTGACGACCATCATGCTGCCGTCGTGACTCACAGCCAGCCCCTCAGGCTCTACGCCTACATCTATCTGAGAAATAACCTGAGCCGTTGGAATGTCGATAACAGTAAGAAGGGCATCGTCTTCATTAGCTGTGTAAATAGTGGTGCCGTTAGGATGTAATGCTATGGTTTCAGGATCTGCACCTGAAGGAAGATCGCCTACTATGGAATGGGTAGACAAATCCATAATTTGAATGCGATCAGCATCAGAGGCACAGATATACGCGTGGGACTGGTCTGCACTTAAAATAAACCCTCGGGGTCGCTCTCCAACCTCGATAGTTTCAACCACATCAAATGTCGTCATATCAATGACAGATAGCGTGTTGTCTTTTTCGTTAGTGACATACGCTTGAGGAAGTGCAAAGGCTTGAGGAAGTGCAAAGCTTGCCATTAAACTGCCAAGCAAGAGTGCAAAGCGATAGCTCATAACTTGTCCTTACAGGTAGTGTGTGTTGCGCCTAATGTGTCCAGTTCGTTGGTTTGGTGCAAAAAGCCTTCAAGGGGCGCATGAGTCACCAGTGCGTCTTCGTGGGCCAGCGCAATAGGCTGACGAAATTGGTGGGTGTAGGGGCGAATAGAAAGGGGACGGCCTTTATAGGCACCCAGCGTGTAGTCGTCGCTAAGCAAGGTTTTAAGTATTCCCTGCTGCGTTAAATCGCTTCCTTGCTGCGCAGCATTTGCCACCGCCGTTACCGCAAGATACGCGGCGAAGTCGACTTCATTCATGTGTCTGTTAAACCCGTCGTTAAAACGGCTTTGAAGCTGACGGGCGCCCCATTGTTCGTGGGTAAAGTGCCAACCTAGTGCTTTTAGGCCGGCAGCGCCTACCACAGGTACGGGATAATAGGTGTTAAAGGGTAGGCTATACGCGAATTGCGCCGCGCTATCAGCGGTAAAAACAGCCTGATAGGTTTCTCTTGTTCGCGTAAATTGAGGAATTTCAGCAAAGGCAGCCCTGCGTAAATCAAAACTGTCCTGCCACTGTTTAGTTTCAACAAGTGAAAGCTTGAATTTTTTAGCGCTGCGTTTAAACGCGGCTAGGTATGCAGCATCGTCAGCGGTTTTTCCGTAAACTGCAAATATCTCGTCAATACGCTTAGTGCGAAACCACTGGGCTAGCGCGTCGGCTTTCATCTGATAACTGGGGATTGTATGAAACAAGGGCAGGCGACATGAATTTTGTCTCAGCAAATCATCGCTATTAGCTACGTTAAAAAATACGGCATTAGGAAGCGTGCTTTGAATATTGGCAATCAACTGCTCAATTGAGGCAGCCTTTACCTTATCACTGCTTCGCATGTCCAGTAGTACAACGGGTGCAATGTTGCCTTGCTGATTGCTGCTTATTTCTTTGTGATTTGCGTTAGCACTTGAACTAGAGTGCTGGCGTGTTTTACCTAAAGAAGCTTGCAGTTCGCCGATAGAAGGCACACTGATTTCAGTTAACTTAAACTGATAACCAAGAAATTTTCCCGTGATATTGGCATCCTTTATCGCCACACTTGCACCAGCTGTGCCCTCATTGCTGGGGGACTTTAAATAGCCTGGTGTGCCTGGTGGAGATGTGCCCGCAACTTTTATATAAATGACCACAATAGTGGCAAGAGAGGTCTGTGGTGCAGCTTGTTGAGCCTGTGAAGATTGCGCTTCATTAAACGCGAGCGCGCTGTTTAAAAACGACAACAGAACGCAGCAAAAAAGTGACGCTACACACTTTTGATAACGCTTACCGGTTAATCGTCTTTCAACCGTGCTTTTTACACCCTTTGCCATATACCACCCCGAGCTCAGCTGCATGCTTTTGCTGATATCTGTTTGTCTGACATAAGGGTATATGGCAATTTTCCCGAAGAACATCCTCCTAAAGGAGGAATGCTATGGCGCTAAAGTAGCATTAGTAAAATCACGCTAACCCCTTAGTATGCTTAAGAAGTTCGATTGAATAAGTGGGTAAGCTGTGCAGTTAGTTAAACCTTTTCGAGTTATTTTCATTTTACTCTGCCTGATAACGGGTTCTGCGCTTTCTGCGTTCGGGGAAGCAAGATCGTTAGACGATATTAAAGACAGCGGTTTAATTAGAATTGCGGTGTACACCGACTATCCTCCATTTTCATTTATTGAAAACGACAGCCCCACAGGTATTGATATTGATATCGCCCGTGAAATCGCGAGCGCCCTTGGTGTTGAGCTAGAACTGATATGGATGACACCAGGTGAAACGACAGAGGACGATTTCAGAAATTACCTATGGAAGGGCCATATAATTCATCGCATTAAGGCTGATGTGATGATGCGCGCGCCTTACGACCCCAGTTTTTCTCAAAAACGTGACGACGTGGGCTTGTTGGTTAATGAGCTCGTTCATATGTTTGCCCCCTATCAGCGTGAAAGCTGGCAAATCATTCACAACACGCAAACCTTGCCCGAAGTGGAAACCATGGGCATGTTTCAGTATCACACGATTGGGGCGGAAATAGACAGCATTCCCCACTTTTACTTAACGTCAGCGTTTGGCGGCCGATTGCGAGAAAAAACATCGCACTATGGTTCAAACGCAGAAGCGATTGACGCAATGAAAGCAGGAACCGTCGAAGCGGTAATGGGATTGCGCTCGCAAATATCCTACCTCAGTCAGTTTGTTGATAATGAGCAATATCGCCTTGCAAGCAACGCGTTTCCGCTCATCGGAAAGCAAAAGTGGGACATAGGACTTGCTGTTCATACTAATTATCGCGCACTAGGCTATGAAATTGGTGATGTAATTACGCGAATGGTGGTAGAGGGTGATATGCAACGGTTATTTGAGAAATACAAAACCATTTATGAGATGCCGCCTTATTTTGCGGGGCAAGAGCTTTCAGAATAAGCGCACTCTGAACAATAGCGTTCAGAACGAAAGCACTTTAGGCAATACTTCTGTGGCTATCAGCTTTATTATCTTAAGCACTGCTATCAGTATTGGAAGAACGCATTACTTTAAAAAGACGTGAAAGCGTAAAGGTGTTAAACAAAAGGGAAAATAGCCCTTCATTCCTCCTCCTAAAGGAGGAGTCAAATCACTCCGCTGTTGCATAGGCATCGACATCCCCCCTAGCTATGCTAATCCTAACGAATAGTCTGAAACAGACCATTTATGGCCTACATGCAACTAGGAACCGTTATGAATAATAATATGCCAATTAAAAAACTTGCCTTATCTATGCTGGTTTGTGCAAGTGCGTTAACTCCTGTCCATGCTGTTGTCACCGACAAAGATATTCAAAATGACCACGTTACCACTGATGACGTAGTGACGTATGGAATGGGCTTGAAAGCTCAGCGCTACAGCCCGCTCACCGCCATCAACCGCGATACAGTAGAAGAAGTACGTCCCGTGTGGGCGTTTTCATTAGGTGGTGAAAAGCAGCGGGGTCAAGAATCGCAGCCTCTGGTAAAAGATGGCGTGATGTATGTAACCGGATCTTACTCTCGTGTGTGGGCCATCGATGCGAGAACTGGTGAAGAGCTATGGCAATATGAAGCGCGTTTGCCAGACGGCATTATGCCTTGCTGTGACGTGATAAACCGTGGCGTTGCGCTTTACGATAATCTGGTCATATTTGGCACCTTGGATGCCAAGTTAGTAGCACTGGATAAAGACACGGGAAAAACTGTTTGGAAGAAAAAAGTTGAAGACTACCGAGCGGGCTACGCCATTACTGCAGCGCCTATTGTAGTTGACGGAAAAGTCATTACAGGGATTTCCGGTGGTGAGTTCGGGATCGTCGGTAAAGTGTATGCTTACGACGCGAAGTCTGGCAAACAGCTATGGGTTAGACCTACCGTTGAAGGGCACATGGGGTACTTATGGAAAGACGGTAAGAAAACCGAAAATGGTATTTCAGGCGGCGCGCCAGGTAAAACATGGCCTGCTGATTTATGGAAAACCGGTGGTGCAGCAACGTGGCTAGGTGGTACTTACGACTCAGATACAGGCTTGCTATTCTTCGGTACGGGTAACCCTGCACCGTGGAACTCTCACCTACGTCCGGGCGATAACTACTTCTCGTCGTCGCGCTTAGCTATCGACCCTAATACAGGCAAAATTGTGTGGCACTTCCAAACCACACCACACGATGGCTGGGACTTCGATGGCGTAAACGAGCTTATCTCGTTTGATTACCAGGAAAACGGCAAGACAGTGAAAGCGGCGGCAACCGCCGACAGAAACGGCTTTTTCTACGTCCTTAACCGCGAAAACGGTGACTTTATCCGCGGCTTCCCGTTTGTTGATAAATTAAACTGGGCAAAGGGACTGGATGAAAAAGGTCGACCTATCTACATTGAAGAAAATCGCCCAGGAAGCCCAGCGCAATCAGCTGATGGTAAACAAGGTGCACAGGTTGTCGCTCGCCCTGCGTTCTTAGGTGGTAAAAACTGGATGCCAATGGCCTATTCCAAGGATACTGAACTCTTCTATGTGCCTTCAAACGAATGGGAAATGGATATCTGGAACGAGCCTACCTCTTACAAGAAAGGTGCAGCGTACTTAGGTGCTGGTTTCACCATTAAATCAGTGAATGAGGACTTTATCGGCGTACTTAAAGCGATTGACCCTAAAACAGGTAAAACCGTTTGGCGCTACAACAACTTCTCTCCACTTTGGGGCGGCGTGTTAACTACAGGTGGTGGTTTGGTTTGGACCGGTAACCCTGAAGGTTATCTTATGGCCTTTGACGACAAAACTGGCGAAATGGTTTACAAGTTCCAAACTGGCTCAGGTATTGTTGGCTCTCCAGTGACATGGGAAATGGATGGTGAGCAGTACATCTCTGTACTATCTGGATGGGGCGGCGCAGTGCCATTATGGGGCGGTGAAGTTGCAAAACGCGTTAAGCACTTCAACCAAGGCGGCACCGTGTGGACGTTTAAATTGCCCAAGCGCTATCAGCAGGTGGCAAAAAACTAACCTTAGCTGAGCAGTAAATAGTTATTAATACATGGCCAGCGCCTACGTGCGCTGGCCTTTTTTTCTTCACCTATTCATTTACCTGTTGGCAAGGTAAGTCTTCATCATTCTTATGGGCATTATTTCGACTCTGACTTTAGCACTAACGTTGAAGCAGCAACGGTAAAGCTTGTACTTTCAGTCGCTATCATTGTGGCCTCCTACCAAAGGAGGAGCCTTTCAAAACCAAAGTAGAGTTACCCCTTATTTCCTCGTACGTATACTTAATTCATAGTCTTTTGAGGATGTATGAATTATGAAAACAAAAATATCGATGTTGTTTGCGGCACTCGTGGTAACTGGCTTGTCTGGCCACGTGCTTGCACATGGAAATGTTATCCCTCAAGGAGCAGATAGCTCAGCTATGCCGCCAATCACTGATGGCGATGAGTCTGAAAATGGCTGGGTGTTTGAAAACCCATATCGAAGCCTTGATGAAGAAACCAAAACGAAGGTCATCAAGTTTGGTGAGTCCGCTTATGCAAATAACTGTGCAGGTTGTCACGGCTTGCACGCGCAGTCTGGCGGAATAAACCCAGACCTTCGTGAACTCGACCCAGAAAGCTTTGAAGACGACGAATGGTTCGTTGAGCGCTTGCGTTTTGGCTCGGCGAAAGGCATGCCTGCACTTGGCGGCATTCCTGAAGGTCAAACCGATCCTATCTTAGACCAAGAGACACTTTGGGCTATTAAAACCTACGTTGAAGCACGTCGCGTTGTGGCTATTGAAGAGGGTGAGATAGAAGCAGATTAGGGCGACGCCTTTTTCGCCGGGTTAACGTCGAGTTACCCGGCGCTTTTCGTTTCCAATAACGTCTAACAACACATCAATAGCCTCACTCTTCACTGTTTATAAACTTAAAATGTGCTTAACAAAGACATATTTTCATCACACTAGCTGTAGTTTACTTAATATTCCAAAGGCGAGGGCGGTAATAGGCAAAGATGCCAATGTGCTCACTGCGATGATACTTGCCGCCAAACGATAATCACCGCCTAAGTTTCTAACCATGACATAGCTTGCTGCAGCAGTAGGTGAAATGGCGAGAAGAAGAACAATGCCCAGCTCCATACCTCTAAATCCAAAAGCATAGGCAAACGCGACTAATATAGTGGGATAAACCACGCATTTACTGGTTGTGCTAAGCACAATGTTAAACCAGTCACTGGAGAATGAGCGGAACTGTAGGGAAGCACCGGTACAAATAAGTGCAAGTGGCAGTGTTAGCTGCGCAAAGTATTCACCGGTTTTTATCAAGGTGGTGGGCAATTGCCATTCGAAGTAAGAGAAGGGGAGCGCTGCCGCGATAGAAAGAATTAGCGGGTTTTTCGCCATGCCAGTAACTTGACCCAATAAAGAACGCGACGCGCCTTGATAAAAATTAAGAACAAAGACAGACAATACGTTAAACAATATAGTAATACACCCCATATAGACCGAGGCTACAGCAAGCCCTTCTTGCCCATAGGTATTGGCACAATAAGCAAGGCCAATAATGCCCATATTGGCTCTGAAACCGCCTTGTACAACCACACCTCTGGCTTTGTACGGATGTACGGTCAGATGAGAGGTAATCATCAGAGCGGCAAAAACAATGAGCGTGCCCATAACCCCAACGCCTATCAGCGATAGGTTGGCGGCTTTAGAAAAGTCTGCTCGCGCTATCGATAAAAATAACAGCGCAGGGAGCGCAACGTTAAATACCAGTTTAGATCCAGCTTCTATAAACCCTTCATTGAGCCATTTAATGCGAAAAAATAGCCATCCCATTAACAGAAGGATCAAAACAGGAATCAGCGTGCTGGTAATAAAACTAAGCATAAAAGATACGTAAGCCTTTACATGTGGAAACGAAACAACACAAAAACGCATTTGTAGAATATTGATGAATTTAACCTATTCACAAACGGTTTTGATAAGCGTAACTTAATATTTATATAAGAAAGGGGTGCCGATACAAAAGCTAGCCCTGTGTTCAAAAGCCCCTATTCAAAAGAATTGATGTATGAAAGCACTTCTTTTATTTATTGGTTTTGTAATAGTTAATTGCTTGTGGGGCGGGCTCTCTCACGCTTACGCTAAAAGTACTGCGTCTTTAGATAAAATGCAGTTAGTTAACGACAAGCTGTGGATGTATTACGAGGAAGGTAGTCAGCTTACTGCTGAAGACATCCTGACTAAATATCAGCAGAATACACTTATAAAAAATACTAATGGGCGCGTTCGTTATGGGCTCACTGGTAACACGGTTTGGGGGGGGGCTGTTGAATTAGATTCATATAGTGTTCTTGTTACTCATATTGCTAAAAATAGCCCAATAAAAGTCGCTGAAGAAATTAAAGGGCAAGTTAGGGGCTCTGACATTACCTTTCGCTGGGGCGGAGAAGAGTTTTTGGTATTTTTGCCCCATACTCGGGTGCATTACGCCAAGCAAATTGCCAAGAATCTCCGCGTACACCTTTTCACCCACGACATCAACAAATTCATACGAGTGACAGTAAGTATAGGTGTGGCAGGAACCTCGCCAGGCGAAGAGGATATAAATGTTCTCATTAAACAGTCAGACCAAGCCTTGTACCTAGCGAAAGCAAAAGGTCGAAACAAAGTGGTGATTTGGGAGGAAGATTCAGAATAAGAGGAAATAACCAATAGGAGAAATAAAGGGAAGTATCTAGCTGATTTATAAATACAGCATTCTCACGTATGATTCTGCTTTTCATTTTCTCAGAGTATCCTTTTCATGTACCAAGATTTTCAAGCAGAGTTGGCGTGGGCTAGCCTTCATATGCCGCGCACTCGTAATGCCATTGCATCACTTCCCGATCTGTCGAACGTTAAACTTGCTTGCAACATGCATTTAGATTTGAAAATGGCGCCTTTGGTTGAAGGGCTACTTTCACGAGGATGCGACATTTTTCTTACCACGTGTAACCCCACTACAGTGCAAGATGACGTGGTGTCTTACCTTGTTGATAAAGGCGCAACGGCCCATGCATGGCGTGATATGAGCGAGGCTGACTGGTCTGAGTCATTCGATAAAGCGCTGGCGTGGCAGCCTACCCATTTGTGTGAAATGGGCGCAGATCTGACAACTCGACTTCACGAAAATATAAAAGCAAATAAACCAGTACCGAGCATTGTATCGGGCTTAGAAGCAACGGGCTCTGGCATTAACCGTTTAAATGGTATGGCGCCAAACTATCCAATATTTAACTGGGATGATTTGCCGGTAAAAGAAGGGCTTCACAACAGGCACATGGTGGGCTTAAGCGCATGGCAAACCTTCTTCCAAACCACTCATCTAACCCTGCACGAACAAGTAGTAGTTGTTATTGGTTATGGTCTGGTAGGGCAGGGCGTTGCTGCCTCGGCTAAAGCGTTTGGGGCACAAGTTCAAGTTGCAGAACTTGATCCAGCAAGAGCGCTTCAAGCGAAGTACGACGGCTGGCCAGTGGTTGATTTAAATGAAGCGGCTAGCCAGGCTGATGTTATTGCCACTGCAACTGGTGCGTATGGCGTGGTGAATTCGAGTCATCTAGACAACATGAAAGACGGAACATTTATTTTAAATGTAGGCCATGTAGCCCAAGAAATTGATGTGCCTTACCTTAAAAACAACGCTACTCACAGTGAGCCAATGCCTTATGTAAATGCCTATAAACTGGGCGATAAAACACTGTATCTTCTAGCCGATGGCTCTATGTTTAACTTAACTGCGGGCTATGGTGACAGCATCAATGCCTTCGACGTAACTTTGGCCGTTATGGCGGCGGGTATCGGCTATATCGTGAATGAAGGCGCAAAAAGCGAAAAAGGCTTGTACTTGCTACCAGAGGCTGCGTGGAAAAGTGCACTGTGAAGCACAGCGAGTCATAAGCGAGTGTTTATCTTTAGGTACGCTGTACAAGCTGTACAAAAGGTCTAGCCATCTCTGCTTATCTCGACATTTCTATTGAATGTTGTACAGTGAGCCCGTTTTAATAAATTCATATTTAAGGCGGGCTGATGACCATTCCAACAGGCAATCAGTCTTGCGCCAGTGTAGGGGCGAAAAAAATGGGTAAAATAATAGGTACAAAAACACCACAGCAGGCTTTAGATAGCCTTGCCAACATGACAGGCGATCTGCGCCCCATAGAACTCTCTGAATACAAAGCCCGAATTGCCAAGGCGCAGCATTATATGCAGGAAAATGGCATTGGTGCGCTCTACTTAAACGCGGGTACTAACTTAGCGTATTTTACAGGTATGCAGTGGTACGCCAGTGAGCGTTTAGTCGGTGCGCTTTTGCCTGCAAAGGGTGACGTTGTATATCTAGCTCCTACCTTTGAGATCGACTCTTTAAACGAACGCAAATTAGTGGAAGGCAACATAATTGGCTGGCAAGAGCACGAGAGCCCATATGCGCTTGTCATAGCTATGCTAGATAAACTAAATACCGCTGGAGGCGATAAGCTGGGTGTGGATGAGTCGACCCAGTTTTTTATCGTAGATGGTTTGAATAAGATGCTTGGCCAATCTTGGCAAATTATTAATGGTGCTGAGGTAACAGCACACTGTCGCATGCACAAATCTAACAATGAACTAGCGCTTATTCAACGCGCTATGGACATGACACTTGCTGTGCATAAAGCGACTGCCAGTATGCTTTATGAAGGTATTACTACTACTGAAGTTGAAGCATTTATTAACGATGCACATAAGAAAGTGGGGGCCACTGGTAACTATTTTTGCATTGTACTTTTTGGAAAAGCCACCTCGTTTCCCCACGGCGTTAAAGACCCTCAAGTTTTAAAGAAAAATGACTTAGTATTGATTGATACTGGCTGTAAGGTGCACGGCTATCTCTCTGATATCACGAGAACCTATTGTTTTGGTGAGCCAACCGATAAGCAAAGAGCATTATGGGAAAGCGAAAAACGCGCGCAGCTTGCCGCATTTAACGCTGCAAAAGTTGGTGTTTCCTGTGGCGATGTGGATAAAGCCGCGCGAGACAGCTTAGCTAAAGATGGCTTAGGACCAGACTATAACTTACCAGGTTTGCCTCATCGAACCGGGCACGGCATAGGCATGGATATTCACGAATGGCCTTATTTGGTGAAAGACAATCCTCACCCGCTAGCATCTGGTATGTGTTTTAGTAACGAACCTATGATCGTAGTACCAAACGAGTTCGGTATTCGCTTAGAAGATCACTTTTATATGACCGAAGATGGCCCGGTGTGGTTTACTGAGCCTAGCGAATCGATTGACTCTTTGTAAGTAAACTAAAATGAAGCTGCTCTTTGTTACGAAGAGCAGCTGTAGTGAGCGATTCCGCCAGCACTGAAAAATTCAAGTGGGCGCAGCTGGTAGTACTTATTCTCTACCTCTTTTGATTGCTCATCATAAGGCGCAGTAAGTATCTTCTGAAGTTCGTGAATTGGCGTAAAGTCACCTTTCTCTGCGGCTTTATAAGCAGGCACAATTAACCATTCGCGCCATGTGAATTTAGGGTTTGCTTTGCGCATATTCTCTGCGGTAGCAGCAATAGCGTTTGTAACATCACCTTGTGCTTCGGCGTCCTTTTCAATGCGCTCACGCCACGTTTGTAGCCATGCTTCCCATTCTGTCAAGACCTCTGCTTTAGGCGGGTAGTAAAAGCTTTTCGTCAAGCTCGCCATATCTTCTGGTATTGACGATAGCTCTCGGAAAAACAGATTGTAGTCCACGCCTGTGCGCAGCATTAATTGCAGCAGCTTAATCAGCAAGTCGTGGTTGTAGCCGGCAATGCCAAGCTTTGTTGCCCACATACTCTCCATGGCGCGTTCCATCACGACAGAAAAACCGTCGTTGATCTCGTTAAGCTTGGAAAGCTGTTCACTGTTGCCTTCAAGTAGCGGCATCAGTGAGCGACAGAACATATCAAAGTTCTTTTGTGCAGCAATGGGCTGGTTTAAAAACGAGAAGTGACGACCGCCGCCTGTCCAAGGTTGATAGTCTGCTTCAAAAAATTCACAAAAGCCGAATGGCCCATAATCCAGCGTAAAGCCTCCTGCGGCGCAGTTATCGCTATTAAAATTACCCTGGCAATAACCGACGCGAACCCAACCAGAAACAAGACGCGTTAGCCGGTCTCGAAATAGTGCAGCCAGCGTTACCACTTGCTCTTCAAACGGCGTGGTTGTGTCAATATCACTTGAGTACTCTCGCTCAATAAGGTGCTTAACAATGGCTTCTAGTTCGTTTAACGCTTCGCTGTGTTCGTTGCAGCGAGCTCGCCTAGCAAAAAGCTCTATTTGGCCTACGCGCAAAAAGGAGGGCGCCACGCGGGTGGATATGGCCGTTATATTTTCTACCATCACTTCAGGTTCATAGGAATGAGACCCTTCGCGATACCACGGCCTGTCTACCGTGTCTGATTCAGATATAAACAAGCTCAGCGAACGTGAGGTCGGAATGCCAAGCGCATGCATGTGCTCTTGCACTAAAAATTCGCGCACGCTTGAGCGCAATACGGCGCGCCCGTCTGCGCCGCGACAATAAGGCGTGCGACCAGCACCTTTTAACTGCATTTCCCAACGCTTGCCGTTTAAAACTGCTTCAACGATAGAAATTGCTCTGCCGTCGCCGTAGCCGTTACCTGTTCTAAAGGGGCATTGCTGTGTATACTCCGTACCGTAAATAGAAAGTGCGTAGCCGGTTGCCCAGCCGAAGGGCTTCATTGGTGCAGGTACATCCGACATGTCCCCTGAAAACAGCTGGGTGAAATCTTTAGATGTTGCCAAGCTATCGTCTATGCCTAATTCGGCAAACAGCGTTTCGCTATGAGCAACGTACGTCGGTGCAGTTAATGGGGTCGGAGTAACTGGCACATAGTGACCTGAAAACACTTGGCGCGGGTTATGGTCGTCACCATCGCACGTCGACTGCGGGTCTGGGGTAAGGGTATTCAGCAAAGAGTAATCTACGTACTTTGCGAATTCATCTAGTGTTTTGATACGTTCTGTCACTATGCCTGCCTATTTCACTGAATGGGAAAATCTGTTTGCGAGCATCGAGGCTCAGGTTACTTTTGCACCTTTAACCATTAACAATCTCGACACTTCATACGTTTTTTCAATGATTATTGTTTAGGTCGAAGTGCAAGCTGGCCTTGCTCTACAGTTAGCTGTAAAGGTACCGTTGAAAGCATGCTTACCGCTTTGTTCGCAGGATCTAGGCGATAAACAGGGTTATTGGCTAAATAGCCATTGATGAGCTGCATGAATTCGCCACTTACAGGGGCTAAATTACCCTTAAAGCCGCCAGCATCAATTGTGCTATCAAGTAGAGACAATGAGCGCACAAAAATCGCTTTTTCTTCACTGTCGTAATAAGGCGTGCCTTCCAAAGCAAGACTTACTTTTGCAGGGTAGTTCAACCCAAATGCACTAATACGCGCAGTGGCAATAGCGCCTAGCTGAACCACGTCTCTGCCATCTGGGCCTATGGTTGCTGTCATATCTTCCACATCTAAATAAAGAGGAATACCAGCGAGTGAGGTTTGCTTCCGCAGCTTACTCACTTGGCTGTCAAGCACTTGTTCTAACTCGGCATTAGATACAGTGTAAACCGCCAGTTGAGAGAGAGTAGCGCAGCCTGCAAGAATGGTAGCGAAGGCAATGGAAAGTAGAATTCTCATAAAAAAGTCTCTTTTAGCAATGAGTTGTCGAATTACACAGTGCGAGCCGGAAATACTGGCGCTGCAACAACGAAGTGTCTCTATTGTACGGGCAGAGGAAAGGGATGAACAATGAAATCGTTAACTCGCTAAGACAACGGCTTATTCAGGGAGTCCATGAGTAGCAGAGAGGCGCAAAGCGTAACGCTGAAAAAATACTTGGTTGCCGACACTTAATAAAATTGAGTGTAAGAGCACTGTTGGAATATATGCAATCGAAAGAGCGTGAACATGGCGTCATTTATATCTCAAGTTGGACAGTTTGTCGCAATCAACTTGATTAGTTTATAGCGGCTATAGTACCTTAGGGCCCTCGGTTGGGGAGTAGCCTGTTTCCGTTTCGAATGGAAAAGTTTGTATCAACATAATTGGTCACATTACCATGGTACAAACACCTCTTGGTTGGCGAGACCATCGATAAGTCCACGCTTAAAGGTCAGGCGTGCGGATTTGTCGTGGACTCAATTAGCCTGACCGGAGTTCTAAAACTATGAGTATCTTCGCTCTTATCTTGCTAGCCTTTGCTATGTCAACAGATGCGTTTGCCGCAGCGATAGGCAAAGGTGTCAAAATCAATCGCCCTCGTCTAAGTTTTGCTCTCAAAATTGGCCTTTTGTTCGGACTCATAGAGGCAACAACCCCATTTATAGGCTGGTTCATTGGTCGCGCGGCGTCTTCATACGTTGAAGCATGGGATCATTGGATTGCGCTAATCATTCTTTCTGGTTTAGGTATTCATATGGTACTCGAGAGCCTGAAACCTGCCGAAGAAGAGTCGACGTCTCAAAAACAATCCGTTATTTTGTTGTGTATTACTGCGTTAGGCACAAGCATCGACGCAATGGCAGTGGGTGCAAGTCTCGCGCTAATTGACGTGAACATTGCTATTGCTGCGACGTTAATTGGGATAGCCACTTTTTCTATGGTAACTATTGGCATTATGTTGGGCAGTGTTATGGGAACATTGATAGGTAAGCGAGCAGAGACATTTGGTGGCATTGTGCTTGTTTCGGTTGGTACTTGGATCTTTGTGAGTCACACACTCTAGAGCGTGTTGAACTTTGTGGTTTGAACGTTAACCGTGCTTCTATTACCGCTATAGCCACGCACGTTGAAGCCGTTTATTAAATAACCCGATGGGTTATTTTCATCGCCAGAAAAACCTCGGATCGCAAAGCTATCGAACATGCCGCCAGAGTTGTTTTGTCTAACAATGGTGGGCGCAAAATCTAGTGCATCGATGAAGCGCGAGATCCTTTCTTTTAAGATCAAGCATAAGCAAGGTATTACGTGTCTTTGGCAGGTTTTGCAGAGGTCATGAACGTTATGTTATCTCGTTTCTTTTAGCAAGGAAGGTAAGCAAACAATAAGGTGAGATTGATGATTATTGCGGGCTGCTACAGATACATACAGGCTGTTTCTATTGATAAATAGAAATGTGCAGAGCTGTGAGTAAAAATAAACTTACTGGTCTAAACTCACCTGCGCAGCGTTTTCCTCGGTCTACTAATGCTATAAACTTCGCGTTTTTATTACTCTTGCCTGCAGGCTGAACCTTAATTTTTAACTAGGACACTGAATGCGTCACACAACCCTATCTTTGCTCTTTTGTACTTTACCTTTTGCCGCCATGGCCGCTGAAAGTGTTGATTCATCAAACGCTAACTCTGGCGTGGACAGCAACGAAAAAGGCGTAGAAAAAATTACGATTGAAGGGGCGGCGACGGCGAACAACAAGCCGGTAGGGACGTTTAATTCACCTATATCTAACTTAGAATACGATCCGCGAGTCGATTTGCAATCAAGGAACATGGCAGAAGCGCAGGCTGACGTGACTATTCGCGGCGGTATATTCGAAAACACGGGTTTTCGCATAGGAAGCGCAACGCTTATTGACCCACAAACGGGGCACTATTTCGCTGAAATTCCTATTGCGCCAGAAATGTTGACGAAGCCGAGTATTTTCACGGGCGTCGATAATGCGCTTTACGGCGTAAATAGCTCTGTAGGTACGGTGTCTTATGGCTGGCGTCCCATCCAAACAGCAGGCAGTGTGTCAGTGGGAGTAGGTAATAACAACTTCAATTTGCAGCGTGTACACGGTGCAGTAAAGTACGCGCTTAGTGCTTTACCCGGTTGGTCTGTTGGGGTTGAAGGGGAGTATTCTCGCTCTGAAAGTGATGGCACTATTGCTAATGGCGATCATAATTTCGAACGCGCGTCAGGGCGTATTCAGCTGGCAAGTAATGACTCACAAACCGACGTGTTTTATGGCTTTCAGCAAAAGTTTTTTGGCTGGCCTAACTTGTACACGCCTTTTAATGTAAACGAGACAGAAGACATTCAAACTCGTTTGGTCATGCTAAATCACAAACAGCGCTACGGCGAAGAGAGCATGAAAAACACCTTTGAAGTTTCTGCTTACTACAGAGAGAATGACGACCATTACGTATTCTCACGTGAAAATCCTGAAGCGTTTCAGGCGTTTCACGAAACCAAAGTGAAGTCATTGGCGTTTTCCGGTACTCATAATGTTTCGCAAGAATTTGGTATCAACTACGCAGCACAGCTTACTGCAGACGACATCACCTCAACCACGCTAGAGAACAATTTCACCTCTCGCGACTACTACAAAATAAGCGTAGTGCCCGAGTATCGAACGCAGTTGAACAGCAATGAATCGCTTACCGTTCGTTTAGGTGGGGCGTTTGACGATACAAATCGCGACGATGACCGACTGTCTTTTGTGGGCGATATTAGCTGGCTTACCCAAGCAGGGAGCAATGCCTCACGTACACTCTATCTTTCGTATGCAGAGGCGACGCAGGTGGCTGGCTACACTGCTGTAGGCGGCAGTACCACAAGCGGTCTGTTTAGAAGTAACAACCAGTTACAGCGAGAAGTCAGCAAAAACCTAGAGTTTGGGGCATCATTTGATAAATCCTCTTTCAAAGTTGATACCGCCGTATTCTATCGCTGGGATAACGAGCTGACAGATTGGACGTATAGCTTCGACGCTACGTCAGCTCGCAGTGCAAACCCGGTTGATATCGAAACCTTAGGTGTTGAGGTGATTGCCATTAAACGCTTTGATAGCGCAGATGTGGTGGCCAGCTACACCTATTTAGATAAGTCTGAAGACTATCGAATTGATGAGGTAGACGCGAGCTTTTACGCGCTTAACCATCCGCCGCATCGCGCCACCCTTGGGTTGGTGTGGTTTGCAACCGATACGGTTGAAGTGCGCATTGACAACGAGTGGCGGAAACAAGAAACCAATGCGCTTAGAAACGGCGACGACTCTGCTTTTTTCTCACATGTCACTTTCACATATTCACCTGCTCAGATTGAAGGGTTAAGTCTGGTATTGGCAGTCGATAACTTGTGGGATGAGCGCTTTGAAGAAATCCCAGGAACGCCGGGCCGCGGCGACCAATATTCTGCCACTGTTACCTATTTTTGGTAAGGACGGCGCAATGACAGTTAATTCTCCTCATACCTTGGACGATTTTGCTGGACGATGGACGCTAACGCGCAAAATCATCCAGCGAAATGGCGATGTATTTACCTTTTCTGGCGAGGCTGAATTCAGCTGGCTGGAAGGCAGTGTACAAAAAGAAAAAAGCGGCTTGGCGTATTACGAAAAAGGCGAAGTAACTGCGCCTAACGAAAGCGTAATGCCCGCAGAACGTCGGTATTTCTGGCAGCAGCCTCTAACTGGTTTATTTGAAGTGTTGTTCGACGATGAACGTTATTTTCATTCTTTCAGTGCGACCAACCCAAACGCTGAGCACTTGTGCGGCGATGATAATTACGTGGTGCGCTATGACTTCACAGCGTGGCCTGTGTGGCGCTCTACGTGGCAGGTCAATGGGCCACGCAAAGACTACACCATGGTGAGTGAGTATAGTCCTGCGTAGTTTTGGCCTTTTTGAGGCTTATAACTGTTTCTGCTTCTTAGCGTGTTGATGGGACATCCAAAGTGCAATAGCAATAATGGTACCGCCAAGAAGCAGGCGAGAAAAGTCGGTGTCTTTTTGCCAAAGCAGTAAATTAACCACAAGCCCCGCTGGAATAAGTGCGTTATTCATAATAGCTAACGTACCACCAGAAACGGCTAGTGCCCCCTGGTTCCAAAAGTAGTATCCAAGCCCTGATGCCACAATACCCAACCACAGTAGCACTCCCCATTGCTCGGTATTTTGCGGTAGTTGACTTGGGTTGCCGAAAAGGAAAAAAGCGGGCAAGGCTACAACTAATGCGCCTAAATAAAACCACGCGAATACGTTGTGATAAGGTACTTGGGCTGTAAAAGTCGAGGTCAGCTTTTTATAACCCACTTGTCCTAGTGCAAAGGAAAGATTAGCACCCTGAACAATGGCAAAACCAAACCAGTAGTTATCAGTCACGCCGTCAAAGCGAATTATGGCTGCACCTGCGGTGGCAATAAGTGCGCACAATAAATAAAACGGGGTAAACCGCTTAAATAGGGCGTCGTTCACAATGGCGACATAAAGCGGCGTAAAAATGGTGAAAAGCAACACTTCTGGCACGCTTAAAAACAAAAATGCGTGATAGAAGAAGATGTACATCAGCCCTAATTGCACAGCACCTAAACTGGCCAGAATCACCTTTTGTTTAAGGTTCAATAATGCCGGCCTAAGGAAAGGAAGGAAGACCAGTGTGGCGAGCACAATGCGTGTCAAAACAGCAAAATAACTGTCTACTGAGCCAGCCAAAAACTCGCCTATGAGCGAAAAGGAAAATGCCCACAGGACAGTAACTGCTATTAAATAAAACACACGCTATGCTTCTTTGTAAGTTCAACCGCGGCGTAAAATAGGCCATCGCCGCTCGTATATCAATAGTTAGCTTACCCTCTATCAACACTCGCTTCAGAAGTTGGTGTAACAGCGGAAGTTTCGCAATCGTTTGGAATAGTGCAGGCGCGACTTTCTGGCGAAAGGGAATGACCTATTAATACAGGGTACAGCCAAGCGCCAAAGCATGCTCCACATATAGGCGCTACAATAGGCACAATAAAGTAGGGGATGTCTTTCGCCCCATCAAGCGCATACTCCCATCCCGCAATGTAGGAAAAGAGCTTAGGACCAAAATCACGAGCTGGGTTCATGGCAAAACCGGTCAACGGCCCTAAAGAAGAGCCAATGACAGCAATGACAATACCAATTAGTAGCGGATTCATGGCTCCACGTGATGCGCCGTTATTTTCATCTCCCAATGCCAGTATTGCGAACATCAAAACGGCAGTGATAACGAACTCAACGCCAAAGGCTCCCCAAAATGAAAGGGCTTTGTGGGGAAAAGTAGAGAAAATGCTTGCTGTTGTGAGAGCGTCTACACTATCGCGCGAGAGGTTATGAGTAAGTTCATAATCTATAAAAAGTTGATGATACAACCCGTAGATAAGTGCAGCAGCAGCGAATGCTCCCAAAAACTGGGAAAAAATGAAGGGGGCAACTTTGTGCTTTTCAAAACCGTGAAAAAGCGCAAGCGCAATAGTTACCGCTGGGTTGATATGTGCACCGGAAACGCCAGCAGTACAATAAATGGCAACAGCGACGCCAAACCCCCAGACAATACTGATTTCCCATTGACCGAACGAGGCGCCTGTTAATACCAATGCTGCAACGGCACCAACACCGAAGAATATCAGAATTGCCGTGCCTATGAATTCAGCAACACATTGGCGGAAAAGCGTTGGTTCCGTGAGAGGTAACATAATTCTTCCTTTTAATCTTTAACCAGTACAACGCACTGATCAGAAAAAGAAGCGACAGAGCTATGTTATGAAGAATGAAAGCTGAAACCGTTTTATGTTGGCGCAATAGTGCATTAACCGTTCATTCAACTAACAGGCCGTTAGGTTCTAATTCTGACGCAGCTTCCCATGTACATTTAATAGGAACGCATCATAAAACGAACATAAACGAACTGCAAATGAGCAAAAACGAATATTTATCGTTCTTGGTGTTGATACTGGTATTCAGCTTGGTATAGCAGCACCGCTGTTACCTCAGAGCGGTAATCCTAAAAAGGCCAGTCTTAGTGGAGTACGGATAGCTCAGTACTGAGGCTAGCATTTTTGTTGTCGCTATCGCCTTTTAACTCTCCAGCTTCTTCAACCAATGCCGTCATAGCGTCAATAATATCGAGGAAGCTTGCTAGCTGCTCTGGCGTTAGACCATTAGATAAGTTTTCAATTTTATTGATAAGCTGTTTGGTAGGTAAGCGCATAGCGTCAAAATCTCGTTGTTTACATGTTTAAAATTCAGTTTCTTTAAATATCTTTCAAGTTGCTTGCCAACATGCAGAATATTAAACTCCTGGCGCTTTCTTGCCTTGCTAATTGAGTTCAGATCTATTTTGCAGTGAAGGCGGAGCTCACAAGTGTGTGTTTACGCGAAGATGAACGGGTTCCTATTGCTTCAATTGAGATCCAATGTCATTGTAGAAACATCAGCATGTTCAATGTTTATGACAGAAATCTACAGCTAAGGTAAGCAGGCTCTATTATGGCAGATACAAAAAGACGACAATTTTTAGCAACCGCAGGAGCGTTTGCTTCGCTATCTGCATTGCCTGCTATGGCGCATTCGTCCCGCATCACAAACGCTGAGTTACCACCTATCCTTCATATGGTTTACTTCTGGCTGAAAGATCCAACGTCAACAGAAGATAAGCAAAAGCTCATTGCTGGTTTGCAATCGTTGCGCGCTATCCCACAAGTTCACTCACTTCACATTGGTGTGCCTGCCAATACACTAAAGCGTGACGTGATAGATAACTCGTTTGACGTGTCTGAACTTATGCTATTTGAAAGTGTTGAAGCGCAAGATGAGTACCAGCTTCATCCTATTCACAAAAAGTTTGTGGAAGAGTGTTCTCATTTATGGCGTGAAGTGGTGGTGCGAGATTCTGTTTCGGTATAATTCTTAATTTGCCGTGAGAACTTTTTACCCTTTTACCGAATAGTATGGTATTCATCGCGTACTAAAGGCGAATCCTCAGTCTAGACGCTTTTAAAGCGTGGTATGATGCCGTTTAGAAAATTCCGGTACACAAACTAAAGAGTTATTAAAGGACAAAAAATGCCGCACATTCGCGCAAGAGGTATCGAGCAATCAGCGTTAGAAGAGGTTGCAGGTTCTATCGTTGAACAGTTTGCCAAACTGACCGACACCCCTAACGATCATTTCACAGTAGAGCACATTGCGAGCCAGTTCATTGTGGCCGGTGGAGCCTCTTCGGCTTATCCGTTTGTAGAAGTTTTGTGGTTTGATCGCGGGCAGGATGTCAAAACTGCAGTGGCTCACGTTATCGATACTGCGCTTCGCCCCTTCGTAGGAGAGGATAAGGACATCACCGTTTTATTTGAAGATCTCAACGGTAACGATTATTACGAGAATCGCGAACATTTCTAGCGTTTGTATGTCTTGTTAAGCTCCTGCAGAGCAAGGTTATCTAGTCTTTTTTCATTGCTACTTTTCTCTTTCCATCTTTTTAAAGGTTCATCATGTTCTTTGAGCGCGTTTCACATCGTCCACTGTTTTTAAACGTGGCTTCTTACTGTTGACCACGCTGACAACAATACCAATCCGCATAGATCATTACCCACTCAGCGAGAGTTAAAATGTTCGTAATCGCGGCGTGTTACCGCAGGTATAGTGGTTCTACATCAAGGTGACACAACAAA
>NZ_JACSOE010000053.1:0-31238 GCF_014349115.1 Alteromonas sp. BZK5
CTATCTGGACTGTTCATCAGTTCACGTCTTGAAGCGAAAGTGAAGCTGGCAAGAGAAGGGCTAGTTGATAGCCTGCCACATCATTAGAGAGAGAGATTATGGCTCGAAAAGTCAGAACCGAGGAAGAAGATGCACAGATCGACATGACTCCCATGTTGGATATCGTGTTTATCATGCTGATCTTCTTTATCGTTACCACTGTTTTCGTTAAAGAAGCAGGGATCGAAGTCAACAAGCCAGATGCGAGCCAGGCGATTCTTCACAAAAATGCAAACATTTTCATCGCCGTAACTGAAGACGGAAATGTTTGGCTAGACAAGCGTGAAGTAGCGCCGGACAGCGTAAGAGCGAATATTGAAAGACTGCTTACCGAGCAGCCTACAGACTACGTAATCATCCAAGCTGACGTTAAAGCGAAGCATGGTTTAGTAGTTGAGATTATGGATCAGGTTAAAGCCGCTGGCGTTAACCGAGTCTCGGTAGCGGCAAGGGGATAAGATGTTACGTATAATTGTATCTATACTTTTAGGTGCTGGTGTTGCATTTGCCCTTTTCGTTCTAATGGCCAAGTTGATTGAAAATTCATCTAGACCAGCAGACGAAGTACCGCCTGCACCGGTTATCGATATTGTAATGCAGGAACCAGACGACCAGACGCAAACGCGTACTCGTGTTCCACCACCACCGCCGCCTCCGCCTCCACAGCCTCCTAAAATGGAGCAAGTTGAGCCGGAAACAGCGGAACCTGATGCAGATGGCTTCAGCTTAGCTATTCCAGCTATTGACACAGGTGGTGTTGGTGTAAACATCGGTGGTGTTGGTGCAATGCAGCGTGATGGTGAAGCAACACCTATCGTTCGTATCGATCCGAAATATCCACCTGATGCAGCCCGTGATGGTCGTGAAGGTTGGGTAAGACTGTCTTTCACTATCAATGAAGTTGGTGGTGTTGAAGATATCGAAGTTATCGAAGCTGAACCTAAGCGCGTATTCGACCGTGAAGCACGTCGTGCTCTACGTAAGTGGAAATACAAGCCTAAGATCGTTGATGGCAAGCCGGTTAAACAACCTGGCATGTTCGTACAGCTAGACTTTAAACTGGAGCAATGATCATGATGAAACGTACATTCAAAATGTCAGCCGTTGCTTTAGTGCTAGGTGCAGGTGCGGTGCTTTCAGCACCCGCTGCCCTAGCGCAGTCAGCACCTGTTGTTTGTCCTGGATATGAGAAGGGAAAAACAACGCTAGTAGGTGAGCGTACCGGTAAGAAAGTTCAAAAAGCTTTTGAGTTTTATAATGAAGACCAGCTCACAGAAGCGTTAAATGTACTTTATGAAATCGATCCTTCAGACGATTTTGATAAAGCATATGTTAAGCGTTTTATCGGTAACTTATTGGCTTCACAAGAAGGTGAGGGCGGTAAGGCGTTAAACTACTTGGTTGACTCTGTTGAACCAAAAGTACTTAACGACACTGAGCACTCTCAAACACTTAAATTGATAGGTGATTTGAGCATGCAGGAAGAGAAGTACACTGATGCCATCAAATGGTATAACAAGTGGATGGAATTTACCTGTAAAGAAGATGCTGATGTGTACACTCGCTTGGCACAGGCGTACTTTGAGTCTAAGCAGTTAGCTAAAATGGTTGAGCCAGCAGACAAGGCAATTGCTTTGTATGAAGAGCCAAACAAGAACCCTTATGTTCTTAAGTTAACTTCTTACTACGAGCGTAAGATGTACCCTGAGACGGTTTCTGTCGCGGAAGAGTTAGTTAAAACTTTTCCTGAAGAGAAGACTTGGTGGTCGCGTCTGGGCTTTTTCTATATCTTAGTTGAAGACTACAAGAAAGGTCTTTCAACGCTAGAACTTGCTTATATGCAGGGTTATCTAGAAAAAGATTCAGAAATCAAAACGCTTGCTCAGCTTTATCAAAGTAACGGGATGCCTTACAAGGCTGCGAAGTTACTTGAAAAGCACATGAAAGAAGGCTTGTTGAAGAACGATGCCGATATGCTTGCGAATATTGCTAACGCATATCACCAGGCTAAGAACTTTAAAACTGCAGCTAATCTGTACGCACAGGCGGCCGCAAAGAGTTCTGATCCAGAGCATTATCGTAAGCAAGGTACACTTCTACTTGTAGCTGAAGACTACAAAGGCGCTATCAAAGCACTAGAGAACGCTCTAGAGCGTGGTGCTGAAGACCCTGAGAAGATTCACTTCACGTTAATGGAAGCGAACTTCTACGCAGGTAACTTTAAGTCTGCTTACAAACATGTACTAGAAGCTAAGAAAGATCGCTCACTACGTCGCAACGCTGCAGCGTGGGAACCTTATATCAAGGAAAAAGCGAAGAACCGCGGTATTAGTATCTAATATGTGGTTTTAGCAAAAGAGCCTCCCTTTGGGAGGCTTTTTTTTGCCCTTAATTTTGTAAGTGAGCTTTTCTCGAATGGGATTATATTTATAGGGCATTAATAACAGTCCGCATAGGTCATTAGACACTCAGCGAGATTTAAAATGTTCATAATCGCAGCGTGTCACCGCAGGTATAGTGGCTCTACGCCAAGCTGATTAGTTGTACTTTTAGGCTACAGACTTTCTATTTTTTGAAAGCAGGCAGAAGTGCTTCTCTTATAACAATAGTGACTTCTTTTAACCCACTTACTTTTAAATTTTCTTCGTTTAATGTAGAAACAAGTTGCTTCGCATTCATATCTGAATGTGTAAATACTTTTCTGAGAAAGCGCTTCGTGTTAATGATTTCAACAAGACGCCATAGCGTATACAGTATTGTGTTATTTGGCTTGTTCAGTTGAGTATTTGCGCTTGGTGTAGGGTGAGTCTCTGCATAACGCGCAATTTTATGTAATATCGGCCAAACATCATCTAAAGTGCGTGTGCCTTGGGTAAAATGTACTAACTTTTCTACATAGATTGTCAGTATGCTAATGGGCACGTTGTCTAACTGGTTATCGAATTGAAAGCTCTCTTTTAGCGCTACCAATTCAGAAAGCAGTTTTTTTGCTCTGTTGGAATGAGGATATAACGCTAGTGCACTGGTTTCGCCACTGGCTTTATTAGGCTTTCGCCCATAGTCTACAATCTTAAATCCATTTCTTGTCCAAAAGCTGTCTAACTTTTGTGTCGTTCCATAAGAAGTACAGATAGCGTCAATACTTTGCTTTTTGGCTTCATTACTAACTCTTTGTAGCAAGTAACTGCCCATACCCTTACTTTGCGCCACCGTATCGACGGCAATACGATTAATACGCCAATATCTAAACGTTGCTGTTTTTGCATCAGCAGACAACAGAGCAAGTCGCTGTGCACCTAAATGCCCTTTAGGACGACGCTTTCCAGAGGCAATCCCCAATGCGGTATCGTTCAGGTAGTCGCTACCTTCAGCGTTTATGATTGCAGCACCTATCACGTTGTCGTTGAATTTAAGTATGGCAACAAGTACATCCGGGCTATCCATCAAGCGCATGAAATCATCGGGCGTAGTTTGATAATGGGCTAATGAAAGTAGCGACATTATTTGCTGAAGCGCCTCTTCGGAAATACTTTTAAACAAACTTATGGAAAAATCGTAATCTATCGATGCATTAATACTGTTTTTGAAATTAATCTCGCCAATATTGTGCGCCGCATCTCTGTCCTCAAATAAACAAGTCGTATTGAAAAAGGCTTCAACGGGATCGTTTTCGAACCATCGTAACGGCGTTGACAGTCTTAGATGAATAGCTGATGGCGGTAAACTAGGGATGAGTTTGTGAATAAAGCCACTGCCTGAGCCTTCATAACCCAAAAGCGTAGTACTGAGCACCCACTGCTTGTGGTTGGCTATGATCCGGTATACATCCGGGAGGGGGATAGATGCCGCTTCATCAACAATTACAACGTCGTACTTTTCATCTTCTGTGGTATATAACAAGGCACTGTCAGGGGGCACCCATTTTACACTGCCAAACGTCGCTGCCTCATTCTTATCACCAAGGATTAGTTGGGTTTGAATGTTAGCGGTGGATGGTTGTTGTGTTCTGACACCTGCTATTTCGTACTGGTGAATACGTGAAAGCACGTTCTTCACATTATCAAAGCGTTCACTGGTTAATAGTACATTTTTACCCTGTCTGATTAGGCTTTCAATGAATATACCTAATAATGATGACTTGCCTCTGCCTCTTGGGGCGGTAATCAGCGCGTTTAGTTTATTAAGTGAGTGTGCTTGATATAAACGACTGTATGCCTGCTCTTGCTCTTCTGATTTAAATAGTGAGCCTCTATAGACGTTTGACGTTACGCCTTGGCTAATGCGGTACATAGCCGTATCTGGAAGTGTGGTTTTTTCTTCAGTGTGAAGTGCCACGTAGTCGTTGTTACGCAGGTGCTTTATAAAGCGTTCGAGGTATCGACTTTGTGTAAGCGTAAACCCCTCCGACAGGAACGAGACCGAAATATTGTTGACCCATTCACTCAATGCAGGGCAAATAAGTATTAAACAACCACTGCGTTTAACGATCCCCGCCACTGCCATCACGTCGCCAGGTTTGAATAAATCGCGACAGTCTAATGTGGCAATGTCACATTCGCTCCCCAGTACTTGTTTGCGGTTCTTTCCCTTAAGTGTATCGCCAGCAAAATTCACAACGCTTATAGATGAAACTTCATCTACAAAGGCTTGAACGCTACGTATGGCAGCTTCACAAAAATCATCATTGCCAGATATTACAAGCATTCTCCGGTGAAGCGGGCAAGTCACGTTTGATAAGTGCGAAGCGTGAGAGCTTTTTTTGCAGCCATTTTCGCCGCTATTTTCAAAGTAGGGGGCTAATAGCCATTCGCGTAATTGAGTTAGCGCCATGAATCAGTTTTTTCGGTATAATCTAACGCTATAGTAGCGATTTATTATGAGGAATTCGAATGCGCTTTCTTTCTCGGCGTCTAGTTATGCCAAACGACCTTAATTACGCCAATTCTTTGTTCGGTGGCCGCGCGTTAGAATGGATAGACGAAGAAGCTGCAATTTGGGCTATTTGTCAGCTAGAAACTAATTGCTTGGTAACTAAGCATATTGGTGAAATTAGTTTCGAATCACCGGCTATGCAGGGTGATATCGTAGAGTTTGGTCTAGAAACTAAAGCTGTAGGCCGTACGTCTATTACCGTAAGCTGCTTGGTACGCAACAAAGCAACCAAGAAAACCATCTGTTTTGCAGACGATATCGTTTTCGTAAAGGTTGACCCTGGTACGCGTCAACCGACGGCACACGGCAAAACGTTGGAAGTTTTAAAAGCACAAACTGACGATGAAGTACGTCGCCTAAATATGAATATTGACGCTGAATAGCCCTCAGCTTTCAACGCCTTATATCATATATAAAACCTTACGTTAGCTTAACGTCTTATCTGCTTGACGGCGTGTATCGAACTGGTAGACTCCGTCGCAGAAGTTGAGTTTGCTAGTTTGAGCAGCGCAACACTATACCAAGGGGTGTCCGTTTTCGGTCTGAGATCCACATTCGTGGGAACCCTTAAACCTGATCCGGATAATACCGGCGTAGGGATGGTTCACAATATAGCCTTATCACCTGCCGTTAGACCCGGATCTTTTTTCTTAAATAAGAATAAGAGATCCCATGTATAAAACACTTTTCACACTTTCACTGCTTGCTAGTTCCGTTGCGGCCTATGCGCAACAAACCAATGTAAGTAACACTTCAGATAGCACGCCATCAGATATTGAGCGCGTCATCGTATCTGGTGATTTTCGTCAAACTACACTCGACCAGTTAAGTGCTAGCGCGACCATTTTAGATCAAGAGCGTCTTCGCAGTAGACAGCCGAGCCATATCGACAGTGTGCTAAACAGTATTCCAAACGTAAACTTTGCAGCTGGTGCGTCTCGCGGCCGCTTCGTGCAAATTCGCGGTATTGGAGAGCGTAGTCAGTTCGCCGAGCCTATCAATCCTTCTGTAAGCTTTATCGTCGATGAATTTGATTTTTCAGGCCTTGCTGCGGCAGGTCTTATTTTTGATACTAAACAACTAGAGGTATATCGCGGACCTCAGGCTACCTTATACGGCACAGGTGCATTGGCCGGAGCGGTTAAACTCTCCAGTAATGACGTGGGTAGCGACGCCCCAGACTACGTTGAAGCCCGCATTGGGAACAAAGAGAGTTACCGTATTGAAGGCGCCACTGGTGATGATATCAACACGGATTGGGGCTATCGTGTTGCGCTGGTTCATAATCGCAGTGATGGCTTTGTAGAAAATACGTTCTTAAATAGAAGCGATACCGCGAATATCGATGAAACCGCACTGCGCTTTGCCGTTGAAGGCAGCGTAGATGAGCGAACCACACTTGCACTTACTTATCGCTGGTACGATATCGATAACGGTTACGATGCATTCTCGCTAGACAATGACAACAAAACGCTGTCTGATGAACCAGGATTTGACGAACACCAAACCCACGCTGTTAGCGCGCGCTCTACAACCAATACAGCAGCGGGCGACTTTATTCTAATTGCCACCCATGCTTCTCACAATATTGCTTATGGCTACGATGAAGACTGGACATTCACAGGGTTTCACCCGTGGGGTTATACGTCTTTTGACGCCTATTTTCGTGATGTAGAAACACAGACCGGCGAGATGCGTTTCGTGTCCTCTGACAGTGCCGCACTTTTTGATGGTATGACTGACTGGACAATAGGCGTATTTTATAAAAGCACGGAAGAAAAGCTGCTACGTCAGTACACTTATTTGGATAGTGACTTTGCCAGTGAATACACGCCTACGACGACCGCTATCTATGCTCAGACTGAAAGTCGTTTGAACGAAAATTTAGTACTTGTAGCAGGGTTAAGAGTAGAAAACTACGATTTTGATTACGCTGATAACAACCAGCTTACTCGCGCGTTCGACACCACCATGGTAGGCGGGAAAATCGCGCTTCAGTATACACAGGGCGATCACTTCTATTACGGCAGTATTTCACGCGGATATAAAGGTGCAGGTTTTAACCCCGACAGCCGCGTGAATGACAATCAGCGATTCTTCGACGAAGAGTATAACTGGAACTACGAAGTAGGCGTTAAGGGCCCATTATTTACACCTGACCTAATTGCTCGCGCTGCAATTTTCTATATGGATAGAAAAGATACTCAGGTGAGCGATTTTGACGTTATCACTCGTGATGACGGTACGGCAGGGTTCGTAGATATTATTGATAATGCTGATTTAGGAACAAACAAAGGAGCCGAGCTAGAGCTTAGCTGGATTGCTAGTGATGCATGGCAGCTTGATGCAAGTGTTGGTTACCTAAGCGCTACCTTTGAAGGGTATACGCTTGCAGACGGTACTGAAGTGTCTGAGCAAAGACAGGCTCAATCACCTAAGTGGACCGCAAACCTGTATAGTGAGTACGCACTTACAGATAACATGCTTTGGCGTGTAGATGTAGATTACAAAAGCGAATACCGTTTTTCTGACGGCCATGATGTAACCTCGCCAAGTACTACGCTGGTTAATTCGGAGATTGTGGTGCTACACGGTGATTGGCAGACATCACTGTGGGTACAAAATGCGTTTGATCGTGAGTACTACACCCGTGGGTTCGGTGGTTTCAGCAACGACCCTCGCGATGAGTATGCTTTCGATGAGCCATATTACCAAATAGGTAACGGTCGTCAGTTTGGCGTTACTGTTAAGTACGCGTTTTAAAATAAAAGGAAACAGACATGCAAGTTATGGTTGAACTGTCGTTGTACCCATTGGTTAACGAATACATTCCACCTATTCAAGATTTCATTGATAGGTTAAATAGCTATAGTGATATTGCAGTTTCAACAAGTTCAACCAGCACGCAGGTTACAGGTGACTATGGTGTGGTTATGAAAGTACTTGGTGAAGAAATGCAAAGAACCCATGAAGAAGTGGGGCAAGCTATTTTCGTGGCCAAGTTCTTAAACTTCGATGCCATGCAATCTAGAAAATCATCTTAATGGCTAGCTTTTTTTCTGAGTTTACCTCACAAATTGCCGCTACTTCGCTTTTAGAGTGGGTAGCGGTTGTCCTCGCTATTGCCTATGTGCTGTTAGCCGCAAAACAGAACAGCTGGTGTTGGCTGTGCGCTTTTGTGAGTACCGCAATTTACACCTGGCTATTTTGGCAGGTGACTTTGCCATTTCAGTCTGCGCTTAACTTCTTTTATATGATAATGGCGGGATACGGTTATTATCAGTGGTCGAAAGGAGCGGAAGATGGCGATGTTAAGCCAGTGCTTCATTGGCCGTTCTGGGCTCATTTGCTCATTGTGCCGAGTATGTTATTGCTCGCTTGGGTTCTGTCTGAGGTGGCAGGCTCACAGTTCAATAGTGAGTACCTACTATTAGATGCGAGCATTAATTTATTGAGTGTAGTCACAACATTTATGGTGGCGCATAAAATCCTGCAAAACTGGGTTTATTGGTTTTTCATCAATTTAGCGTCCGCCTATTTATACCTGCAAGTGGGTTATGCATTATCTGCTTGCCTGTTCTTAGGCTATGTTGGTTTTGCGGTATTTGGGTATTACCAGTGGCTAGTACAATATAAAAAACAAGGTGAACAGGTTGGATATCATCGCCACGCTGCAAAAGGCGCTTAATCTTAGCGACAGTGCGAAAATTTCGTCACACCCTGCTGGAGCGGTAAATCACGTTTACCGCGTTCAAGAGCTCGCAGATAGTCAGTTAGCCTTGATAGCAAATAATCTTCAAAGTAGTGGGCAACTAAAGTCGGCTCATAACCCTGTCGACTTAGCGGTGAAATGGATGGGCGATGATGACTTTAGTGGGGTTAATCGTGCGCACCAATTTGCTTTGCAGCAACAGCTTTATAGGTTGGGAGTAGCGCCGCAACCTATATGGTTAAGCGATGATGAAACCATCTGGGTTGAGCAGTGGCTAGAGCACAGTGACAGTGCGACGCTTTCAATGCTTGAGCTGGCCAACACCCTCGCTCGTATTCATTCTTTGCCCATTACCGCTAGGCCATTAGATTTAGCATCAAGATGGCAGCATTATATTAATGTTGCACAGCTCGATATGAGCAGTGAGCTTTATCTAAAAGCCCAATCATTGCGGAAACAAGTAATAAAAAGTGAACAAGACGATGACGACTATGTGTTATGTCATAATGACTTGCTAACAAATCACTTATTACTGAGCGCAGATAACTCACTCAAAATTATTGATTGGGAATATGCCGCCATGGGAAACCGCTACTTCGATTTAGCAAGTTGCTGCCTTATCAATAAACTTGAAATCAATGAAAGTAGAGAGCTCGTTAAGCATTACGCCAAGCTAATGAATATCGATGAGCACGACGCGATAGCGAAATTTGATCTGCACACCGAGATTGTCGCTATCACTAATGACCTGTGGTTTGCTGCGCTTAACGCCAATAAGGTCTAATTGTCATAAACTGCTCCGCATTTAAAAGTGACGCTGCATAGAAGTCGGTTTAAAAGCGGGCAATAAGACAAAACACAGGTGATGGATAAAGCCTATTTGGTGTTATTCGATTGAAAAAACAGCGCATTGCGTGTTAATTAAGCATGCAGTGCATGGTAGTGATAAAAAGGCTTTACCTTTTTAATGTCATCCGTATAATGCACAGCGCGCTAGGGGTGTAGTTCGAATTGGTAGAACAGCGGTCTCCAAAACCGATGGTTGGGGGTTCGAGTCCCTCCACCCCTGCCACTTTCTCTTCTTGTGAACGTTTACGTTCAAATCCTAAATCGTTTCTTTGTTAAATTCTTCTTAAATTTTATTGGTTTCTGTTGCTAGTGCTTAATTTGCTGCAGCTGTTTTATTTCCTCTTATACAAAGGGCTAGGTATTCTAAATTCGCGAATAACGCTTATGAATTAGCGCTTGAGCATCAAAGAGCAAGTACAATCCAAGCAAAAGAACGCGATAGTTATTCAACCAAGCCTGCAACTTTAGTAAACTAAACAAATATAATGAACTATTCACGTTAGGTGTTTTTACGCAATGTCTCTTACTTCATATCAGCAGGCGGTTTTACAGGAAATGGGGATCCCTGTTTGGATCACCAAAGACGCCTACACTGAGCTAAAGCAGGAAGACCAAGCGAAACAAAACAACGCCAATGCAGCACAACGCAACGTCGGCAGTACAAATAGTTCATCGACACAGTTACCCTACAGCCAAAACGCTCAAACCAATAAGCCGCCTTCAAAGCCAATATCTCAAGAAGAAAAGCAATCACGGCTTGCTCAGTTGAGAGCAAATGTTGGCAGTAGCGCGAAAGATAAGGCTAAGCCTAAAGACGGCGGGGCAGCAAAACTTTCCCCACCTGGCGGGTCGCACAATGACGGGAAAGCAGGGCAAAGCGAAACAGGTGCTTCACAGTCACACAACATTTCGCCGTCTTTCGACAATGCGGTTACCTCGCAAGAGTCTTTAACAAAGTCTATTGGCGCAAAAGGGCCGGTATCGCCTGAAGGTATCCCGTTAAGTGCCGAACAGAAAGCTAAATCACAGCAATGGCTGAAGGACTTGCAGCTAGCCTGTGTTCAGTTGGGTATACCGTCACAGTGGGCTAACACCATAATGATTGGCCGTGCGCTATCGGTAACCGAAACGGCCATTGTATTGCCAGCCACACCGCTAAAACTCTCAACTGTGCAGAAACGGGAACTGTGGGCGCAGCTTATCAGCGCAGCACGCGAATTAAACCACTCCGCTAACGGCCAGTAGTCGCGTCGATGAAGTTAACAATCGTACCGCCACAAGGCTTTAACGAGCACATTGAACTTGCGCATGCTATCCATCAAGAGGCACAAGTGTCGCCTTGGAAACTAAGTACCTTCGCGGATTGTTTCACCAAACCCTATTACGGGGTGTTTGCCTTTGAAAATGACAAGATTGTTGGCTATGCCATCATGCTTGAAGTCGTTGATGAAGCTACGCTGATGGATATTGCGGTAGACAGTGGCGCAAGAGGCAAGGGGGTAGGTCGCGCTTTAGTTGATTTTGTCATTGAGACATCGGTAAAAAATGCAATGCGTGAAATGTGGCTAGAAGTGCGTGAAAGTAACCATACTGCTATTGCGCTTTATGAGAGCTCGGGGTTTCAGCATATAGAAACCCGCAAAAATTATTACACCGTAAAAAATAATGATAACGGGCATGACAAGAGTAATGGAAACAGCGCACAAAAAGAAAACGCTAAAATCATGAAGTGGACAAATCCCACCTTAGCCTAGTGTTTGTAATCCTAGGCATATACGTTTCGCGTATATCAAAGCATTATCTGAACTCAGCATACGCTTCCAGACCATAGCCGTGCGTGTTTAAATTAGAACACGTCCCCATCAATCAAGGTAGAAATAGCATGGCTAAAGTGCTCAACAAGGCTTTAATCTCATCAAAACGATTTGCTATAAATGTGGTTACCTACAAAGAGGGTCATAGCGTGTTAGAACATAATGACCCTATGGGCAGCGGGCGTTACTTTAAATTTAATGTAGTACTAAAAAAGCCGAAGCGCGGCGGTCAATTTTGGGCAGAGAAAGTCATCTTTAATCTCTTTAACCGCATTTACTTTTTTCGGCCAGATAAGTACATGCACAGCGTTAGCAAAATAGAAAAAGGGGAGCGGAAGCTGCTGTCTGTTGCATTGTACCTATAAGTCATAGTGTTTATCAGTGATTAACCACCCGTATAGCAAAGTTTCCACAAGGTTTTAAAAAGTTGACCATTTGGTCGATAAATTGGCGTCTTTGCACGGTCAGGAAGGTTTTAATCCCTTGCTAATTCACTTATATTTGCGCCCTCAAAATTCTCCGCCTACATTCAGCTTACCAGGCGGTAGAAACTTCTCTTAACGCAGTTCGTGTAATTGGATTTTTTAAAACGCATGTCTTCATCATCGGTGGCGGAAAAAGAGCAATCAAAAGGCATTAAAATGCTTTTGGTTGCGGTGTTGTGTTTAGGACTTAACTGGCCAGGCATGAAATTAGGGCTTGAGATTGTAGGGCCTGTATGGATGGTGTGCTTGCGCTTCTTGTTAAGCCTTCCCGTACTCGCGCTGTTTGTACTTATCACCAAAAAACGTTTACCGGTGCTCAATCGTAAAGATCGCTCGGTGGTGTTTGTCGTTGCCTTTTTCCAGTTTATCCTATCAATGGGGCTTATTACTGTCTCACTGCAGTTTATTCCTGCCGGCACGGCCAGTATTCTTATTTACACTACACCGCTTTGGATGCTGCTTATCGACACTCTATGGTATCGGCAACGTCCGCCTTCTAAGCGATTAATTCTAACCGGTATATCTACCATTGGCTGTGCAATGATTTTATTTGCTTCGGGACAACCGGGCGCATGGCTACCGCTCTTTGGTATGTTGCTGGCATCTGCATTGTGGGCGGTCGCTATTCGAAGAGTGTCTTTTCATAAGTGGAAGGGAAGCGTCATTGAAGCTGTCTTCTGGCAGTTTACCATCGCAGGTTTCGCCATGCTTGCTATTGCACTGATAGTTGAACCAACACCTAATTTTGGGGCTTACGATATAAGCGATTGGTTACTATTGGCGTACATTGGGCCAGTGGCAACGGGTCTCGGTTTTGGCCTCATGGTAGCGGCGGGGCCTAAATTACCCCCAGATAAAATTGTTCTTATTAGTACACTCACGCCGATAGTGGGTTATGTAAGCTCTGTGATATTGCTTAAAGAAACGCTGCTGCCTATGGTTATGGCCGGTGCAATATTGATGATAGCTGCGCTAATAGTAAATGGCCTTCCTCAAAGCACACTTAAAAAGATATTAGGTAAAGGCCACGCGAAATAAAGGTAAGTTAAAGAGTTAGTCGAGGCTGTATAAAATCTAAAAACGCAGAGATACGAGACGATACTGCACTATTTTTATAGTATACCGCTTGTACCGACTCTCTGCGGTTTGGACTGACGATATCGTCGCGAAATAGCGCTACCAGCGAGCCTGCACTGATATCTTTGTGTACCATAAAGTGAGAAAGTAACGCGATACCTTGACCTGCCAAGCACAGCTGGCGAATAGTTTCGCCGCTTGACGCACGAAGACTGTACTGCAAGTTAATATCTTGCTTGAGCGGCCATTTATTTAGACTTGGTGAGTCGCTAAAGCCAATCAGTTTGTGTTTGTTTAGCGTGCTAATTCCATCCTCACCTTCAGATATGGGATATTTTTCAAGATACTGTGGGCTTGCCACAATATGCAGCTTACTTTTTCCTAAACGTCTAGCGTGCAAGTTAGAGTCGCTTAAATCACCAATACGTATTGCGATATCGGTTTTATGTTCCAACAGGTCGATAATGCTGTCGTGACTGGTGATATCGAGTGTTATGTCAGGAAATGCTTCTCGAAATTCACCCACTAACGGCGCTAGCTGGTGGAACACAAACGGGCTCGCAGCATCAACCCGAAGTTTTCCAGAAGGAGCCCGCTTTAATAGCCGTAATGCTTCTTCACCTTTTTCTAATATATTTAGCCCGTCTCTGGCATATTGCAGGAAAAGCTCACCTTCTTCTGTTAATTCCAGCCGTCTGGTAGTGCGATTCAATAGAGTTACATCTAAGCCATCTTCAAGACGAGTAACTGCTCTACTAACTTTTGCAACCTGCTGATTGAGTAGATTGGCAGCACTGGAAAAACTACCTGTATCCACAACGGTTAGGAACGCTTCTAAATCTTCAGTTTTTGATGAGACTGGCATCGCACACCTTATATTTTCAAATATCGCAAAAGTATTTTGTCATTAGTACTGTTTTTTGCAAATAAATTTATCGTCAAACTTTACGCACTTTATTAATGGCTTTCAAAAAACGGTGTAGTTATTCGTTCTAGAAGCCATGGTGGCGTTGTTAATCAAGCCATCTCGTTAATTACTTTTCGACGCGAACGGGCCAGACTATGCGGCGTCACTTGTACCGCTTCTTGAAGCTAATGGTCACGTAGTGAGTATTCTAGGTCGTATTGAAGTGCCTGTTGATGCGCCTTTCACGCGTACTATTTCTTATCATGAGATAGCGCTAGGTGCGCTGCATGATTATGGCGATTTGTCACAGTGGCAGCGTTTGGTGAAAAACGGTGAGGCTCTACTTGAGCAAGTTGCTGCGCAAACGTTGGTTGTCGAAATACCTAACGTGTTTGAATTTGATAATTTGAACAACGCGCTGCAATTTTCAAAAGAATACAAGCGAAAGGCAGTCGTTGCGGTTTCATAAAGCCGGAATGATTAAGGTCCTTCTCTATCCTTAGCGATCTAAAGGGCTTCCTCTGCTTGCCTAAAGGCTTCGACGATATCGTCGAAGCCTTTTTTATTGGGTCAACAGGCCCTAGAAGTAGCAAATCAACTTTTCGTCCACAAATTTTAACCAGTAAGCGTTATAACTACAGGCCTTCTAAGTAAACGTGTGGTGTCGTGTAGCCTGGAATTTGTTAAGTAGACTGTGTACGACATAAATTACGCACAGGCTAAGTGCAATAGCTACGACTACTGATGAAAAGCGATACAGCGCACTATAAATAATGTCCTGTTGTGGAGAGAGTGACTGGCCGTACAAAATGCCAAATGTGGTAAGTACGCCAAAGCCAGTGCCAGCACCACCACCGCTAAGTACATGCTGGCGGCTGATGAAAAATACCAATATCCATAAGCTGAAACTTGCGAAAAACAACGTGTCACTGTAGTTGAGCAAAATGAGCTGGGCGAGCAGGGCAAGATTACATCCAATTAGCGTGCCCAGCGCTCGCTGCCAGCCACTCAATGTGGCTCCTTTCCAACACAGTGGAAAAAGAATCAATACACTTGCTGCTTGTGCTGATATCGAATCTACTAAGTCGAAGGTTTGAAATACAGCAAACGATAGCGTGGCGACAGTGGTGCATAATATGACTTCGTGGCGAATACTTGCTTTATCTTTTGCCGCTTTGGGTAAAGGCGTGCGCGGCTCCTCATCGGGAAAAACAATATGCAAAGCGAATGCAATTATCAATGCCAACAGAATTGCACCGATGTTTGATATCACTAATGCGTAGATATCTATTCCATCGCTGCTGTAGCTGGCAAAGTGTAGCTGCAGCGAAAGTCCTACAAGGGAAAACGCACCGAATAAATACAGCGTACCTTTACTCATTTGCCAAAACAGAAAAGCGAAAGTGATGGCGATTAGCGGCGTGATCAGCAATGGGTGGCTTCCGAACAAGCCGTATACCACTAAAACAGCCGCCGCCGGAAAGATAGTTGCGGCAAGAAATTGTCGAATAATGTGACCATTTAAAACGGCTACCAGTCCAAGCAACAAAATAGGGTACAAGGTAAAAAATATCGGATTAGGCCAATCCAGCGCTTTCGATATAGCAAAGCCCAACGTGGCGCCGGAGGCGATCCTAAGCATCTGCTGGACATCATTTTTACTTAGCTGTGAATCCATAATTTAAGTCTAATAAATGAAGTGCAGCAGGCTTATAAAGTGAATTTGAATGTTCGCTGCCACACTTTCAATAGGGTTGTCTGGAACTATCTGCACGGTAGCGCGAGCGCCACTGGTGAGGTGGCTTAACGATATTTCTTGTTCTTCAAGCTTAATGTGGACACGTTGGCGCTGTGCATCTCGTACCCATCGATTCGACTTTTCAACGCTTGCAAGGGTGCCGTTGGCGGCAAGTTGGCCGTCGCTTACACCAGCTTCAAATTCTTCCACTTTAGCTTCAAATACTTTACCCGGTAGTGCATCAAAAACGACGTTAGCGCGAATGCCTTCTTTTACATTGGCGAGTGATTTCTCTCGAAAATCTGCAACCACATCTAGCGTGTTATCGACAACTGAGGCAAGGGGCGTACTTTGTTTAGCATAAGTGCCTTGAGTTACCTGCATGTTTGCCATTATGCCGTCATGCGGTGCTTTAATTTTGGTATAGGCTAAGTTCAACTCTGCCCGTTTAACCGCATTTACCGCTTCTAGATATTTTAGATTTTTGTCACCTTGCTTACCTCTTGCAACAACTTGCTGGTTTAGATCGGCTTCAAGCGCACTAATTTCAGCTTCAGCGCTTTTAAGTTGCGCATACGCTTTGTCCACGTTTTGTTGAGATACCGCTTTAGTTTGAACTAAGGAATTGAGTCGTTGAAATTCACTGTTGCGTTCGTCGTAAACCGCCGATGCAGCCTCTATTTTGGCTCTAATTGCTTCCGCTTTCGCATCTATCTGAGCATTCTCTAACTCTACATTTGCCAAATCAATTTGCGCCTTTTCAAGGGCAATTAGGTAAGGTGTCTCATCAATGACAAATAAAACCTGCCCTTCCTTTACGGTTTGGTTATTTTTGACAAGCACCTCATTTATCGGCCCATTTATCTGAGGAGAGATTTGCGTGACCTGATGATAGACTCTCGCCTGTGGTGTCATTGGCATGCGTATATCTGCAATAATAAAGTAGATAAAGCAGATGGCAAAAGCGACCAAAGCCAGCTTTATGTACCTAGCAAATTCCTGATCTGGGGTTCGTTGACTCACTTAAGTGACTCCAATAATTTTGCGGCATTAACTTCAATTTTTTGAACACATTTAGCCATAATGCGTAACTCTTCTTCAGATACTCCTGCGTACACTTCATCTCGCAGCACCATCAATGTACTTTCGATATCATTCATTCGACCTTTGCCCATATCTGTGAAGTAAAGTAAGCGACTTCGTTTGTCGTTAGTATCGGTAACGCGTTTGATTAACCCGGTAGTTTCGAGCTGTTTAATTGTGCGAGTTAAGCTAGGCATTTCTATTTCCAAGCTTTCAGCCACCATCTGTTGCGTACAGCCCTCACCAAGTAATGACATATGAATCATTACGCGCCATCTTGACTCTGTAAGGTCGAGATGAGCGACCGATTCAGTGACAGTTCTTCTGCACTTTTGCGCAGTGCGGGCAAAAAGCGCAATAAGTTGAAGTGGCATAGGTTCTGAAAATGACATGTAAAAACCGTTAATTTAATTAGCATGCTAACTATTTTATTTGTTTAGCATGCTAAGTAAATGGCATTGAGATGAGAAAGAGATTTTGCAAGTTGAGCGTGAATTGAACGGGGGAAGGCTCTCCATTGAGCAGGAAAATGGGGAAATTTGCCTTACGGTGCCCGAAAATCAGGCATACTCTCTCAGTCCTTTTTAAGTTAATGCAGCCTTTGTGGAGTGATTAAAGCGTTAATAACGACTTTAGCTTTTTGAGATATCGACGGCTCACGGGAACTGAATCTCCCGTCTTCATTAAAAGCGTAGCAAGGCCATTATCCAGGAGTTTAATTTCCGCAACGCATGATAACCTCACCAAGTATTGACGGTGACATCGAACAAGCGCGGTTCTCTCTTCTAAGGTTTTCAATGTGAGCTGCGTGTCTGCTTGTTGTTCTAGCGATCTAACATGTACGCCCGCCACATCGCTGTAAGCAAAATGAATATCAGATTCGGGTAGCAGTAATATGCGCTGATGACCTACGCAAGGAATATGTACTAACGTGGGGGAGGCAATAGCGTCAATGTCAGTTTGGGGCTGAGTTCTCTTTTTAAGCCTGGCAAGTGTTTTATCAAGCCGCTCTGGTTCCACAGGTTTGAGCAAGTAATCAAACGCGTTATCTTCAAATGCCTGAAGGGCATACTGTTCAAATGCGGTGACCAGCACAACATAAGGCATGGTGTCTAAATCAAGCATAGCCAGCATATCGAGTCCAGAGAGCTGGGGCATTTCTATATCAAGAAATATAACATCCGGACGGTGTTTCTTAATTAATGCCAACCCCTCTATGGCGTTCGCGGCCTCACCTAAGACTTGTACTTCATTGGTTTCGTTGAGTAACTGGCAAAGCTCCTCTCTGGCGAGCGGTTCATCGTCAATAACAAGCGCGCGAAATGCTGAGTTCTTAGTCATTGTTAGCCCTGATGAGAATGGTAATGAGTGTGTGGAATGGAAAAGGACATCCGAGTGAACTGGTTAGTTCGACACTCGATCACCAGGCCTGCTTGTTGACCAAACTGATGAATAAGCCGTTTATCTACAATATCCATCCCTAAACCTGCGTGTTGTTCTTTTTTGGGTTTGTACAAGCCAGCATTATCTTCAACGAGAATGTGAATGTGGTTATCTGTTGTGCATCGTACATTCAAAGTTAGATGCCCACCCTCTATTCGTTGGGCGATACCGTGTTTAACCGCGTTCTCAACCAGTGGCTGCAACGTAAAACTTGGTAGAAGCGCTGACATGGCAGCATCGTCACATTTGATGGTAACCTGCAGGCGTTCGGCAAAACGCGCCTTCTCGATTGCGAGATAAGCATTAACGTGGTCAATTTCTTCTTTTAGTGTCACCACCGCGGTGTTTTGCTTTAAGTTTATTCTAAAAAAGCGTGACAAGCTTAGCACGAGCTCTCTGGCCCTTTTGGGATCGCGACGAATAATAGCGCTAATCGTATTGAGCGCGTTAAATAGGAAATGAGGGTTGACCTGTGCATGCAGCAGCTTGATTTCAGACTGTGAGAGCAGATCTTTTTGCTGCTGATACGCGCCGTAAACAATCTGACTAGACAGTAATTGAGCGATACCTTCTGCCATTGACAGGGTAACCGTCGACATAAACTTCCGTTTGGGTTCGTAAAGCTTAATGGTACCTACCACCTCAGAGCCTGAGTGAAGTGGAATAATCAACACTGAACCCAGCGGACAATTTTTGTTTAATGTGCACTGATAAGGGCGCTCAGCGCCATCTAAATGGACTATTTTGTTATTGTTCAGTGACTCCATCGTACTTGATGACGATATGGGGGTGTTTGGTAGGTGATGATCGGCACCCGTTCCGATAAACGCCAGAATCTTTTCTTTATCAGTAATCGCTACCGCACCCACATTCGTTTCTTCATAGATAATACGTGCTACTTTTTCTGCATTAACTGGGGTGAATCCAGATGTGAGCACGCCCACTGAGCGATCTGCTATGGATAGTGCACGTCGTGAAAAAGTGGCAGAGTACTTTTCAAAAATCGTTTTTTTGTCAGATAAGATACTGATAAAAAGTGCGGCCCCCACAGAATTTGCAATGACCATAGGTGCGGCTATAGCGCTGACCAGTGCGTAAGACTTTTCAAAAGGCTCGGCAACGGTAAGCAGTATAGCCATCTGAAACAACTCTGCTATGAAGGTAATGACACCAACTTTCCATGGGTTGAAAAGATCTAGACTTTTGTTCTGGCGAACATAGTAAACGTGCATGAGGCCGCCGATAAGACCTTCCAGCGTGGTGGAAATAGCGCAGGCAACATCAGTAAAACCACCCAATGAATAACGATGGAGGCCACCGGTCAATCCTACGGCAAACCCAACTACTGGACCGCCTAGTAATCCTCCTATAACTGCGCCAATGGCTCTGGTATTGGCAATGGCGTCGTCTATTTGCAGACCAAAATACGTGCCCAGAATACAAAAGGAAGAAAAAACTACATACACCAAGTAGCGGTGTTTGCGATGAGAAGAAATGCTGAGAATAGGAAGAAAAAGCGGTGTTTTACTCAGCATATATGCGAGCACAAGATACACACACATTTGTTGAAGTAGCGAAAGTATGAGTTCCATGCTTGCCAATATTACCGCCGATTAAAAATGAGCCTCATTATAACCCATGTCAAAAGTACAAAATAAATAGCCGCCCTATATAAAGGGCGGCTCATCATATTACACGTGTTTAGTGTAGGTAGTTACGCGTCTACCGGTTGGGAGGGCTTTTCAACATTCACAGATGATGGCTCAAGCGGCGCTTCACCTTTCCCCTTGGAAATTCGAATGACGTAAACCGTGGTGATTAGCGATGCGATAAGCCCGATGGTTGTCGATACATTCATCGCCATACCGAAACCCAAGGTGTCGTTGTTTAGAATAAAGGTAACGCAAACGGCCGTCATAAATATTGCTGGTACTGTAGTTATCCAGTGCAGTTTATTATGTCTTAGTAAGTATGCAGACGCGGTCCACAGCATCATGACGGCTGTTGCTTGGTTGGCAAATCCGAAGTAGCGCCAAATAACGCCGAAATCGACTTGGGTAAGAATACCGCCAAGCACAAACAAAGGGGCGGCCATGAACAAGCGGTTACGTATACCTTTTTGTTCAACGTTAAAGTACTCGGCCATGATAAGACGACTTGAGCGAAATGCGGTGTCTCCAGACGTAATAGGAAGAATAACCACGCCAAGAAAAGCCAGTACGCCACCAACAACACCTAAAAGACCGAATGATGAGGCATAGACAACGTTTCCAGGGCCACCATTGGTAATAGCTGCCGATAGTCCTTCTAAATTGTCGAAGTAAGAAAGGGCAATGGCACACCAGATAAGGGCAATCACACCTTCACCTATCATCGCACCAAAAAACACAAAACGTCCGTTCTTCTCGTTCTCCATACAGCGAGCCATAAGTGGGGACTGGGTGGCATGAAATCCAGAGATAGCGCCACAAGCGATAGTGATAAAGAGCGCCGGCCAAAGAGGCATATCGTTAGGATTCAAATTCGTCAGCATATCACTTGCCGTGAATTGGCTAAGTATCGAGTGCTGGTCAGAATAGCTGGCAGCGGCTAATAATCCCACCGACATGAAAATAAGAAGGGCTCCGAAAAACGGATAAAAGCGACCAATAATTTTATCTACAGGAACAATGGTAGCCAAAATATAGTAGGCAAAAATAATGGCGACCATGGTGCCAACTTCAACATGCCATGATGTCTGATCATTAACGAGGTTTGTGATCATGCCTGCGGGCGCTGAGACAAAAACTACACCTACCAGTAGAAGCAGCACAATAGCGAACAAGTTCATAAAGTGCTTAGCGCCTCGGCCCAAATAACGGCCAGATAAGCTAGGCACAGATTCGCCATTGTTGCGAACTGACAGCATGCCTGAAAAATAGTCGTGAACAGCGCCGGCAAAAATGCACCCTAAAACAATCCAAAGCATGGCAGCAGGGCCATATAGTGCACCCATAATAGGGCCAAATATAGGGCCTACGCCAGCAATGTTGAGAAGCTGAACGAGATACACCTTCGGTGTAGACATGGGAACAAAGTCTACGCCGTCTTTTTGGCTATGTGCAGGAGTGGGGCGTGCAGGTGTGACGCCAAATACCTTCTCAACAAAGGCGCCATATATAAAGTAGCCAGCAATAAGCGCGGCTACGCATATTAGAAACAATATCACAGGGCGTTGTCCTTATTTTTATAAATAGGGTTTATAAAAAGGGTCTGTCACTTGTGTTGTAAACGGTGTGTACAACAATGTTTGAAATAGGTTAACGATGTGAAAGTGTGTATGCATGAAAAAAAGCAGTGAGTGGTCGCATAGCAAATTAAGCGGTAGGGAGTATGTAATTTCGCTCTACTGTTACGTGCAGTAAAATGCTAAAATCCGCGCAATTAATTACCAAGCCGTATCAAGCGTTTTATCGCAATACTGAATTTGCGCGGAAAAGCATTGCTTATCCGTTATAAAACGCGCCTGTAAGTAATTGGTTTACAGGGATAATAGATAACGAAGATAAGTATTGATGTCAGATAAGAAGCTTCTAGAAGAGATTAAAAAGCGACGTACGTTCGCAATCATATCGCACCCTGATGCCGCCCAGCCTTTCAACGCTTAAAACCACCTTTCATTGCACACCACAATCACATCTCTACGTACTGAATTTAAAGGCTTTTTGTCTTTTTCTCGTTTCTTTGCTTTTCAATGATGTTCAAGCGTAACCTCGGAAAGTGTGTACAAACTTGAGTACAAATCGCCATATTTACCGTTTTTAGCGAAATTCCATGACACAAACCTGGCTGTAGGCCTTGTGGTTACTGGGTTTGACGTAAAAAGTACTACCGTTAAAAAGAGTCTCTTTTTTTGGTAAATGTTTTCTTCTGTACCAAATTACAAAATTTAATGAGGGAGTTTATTATTGGTGTAATTTTTGCTTTAGTGTTTGTTTTTGAAGATGCTTGAAGCGAACCAATACGGTTATTTCTAATTGAGATATCAGACTTACCTTCAAATTTAGTTGCTGTTAACACCATCATTTTGCACTTTATTTTCGACCTGTGTGTACAAAATTTCCTGTAACTGTGTACAAACTTCCTCTTTGTTGCACTTATCTTCTGGCGATTTGACGCGAGTTCTTCTGTAGCCCATGCTGTATAAGGGCTGAGCGACAAAAGTACTTAGGGAGTTTGATGCGTCAGTTCGCGATTATCAGCGAGAGTATCGCTCTTTTGTCGATGACAAAAATCTCCTTCTACTTATATGTAATTATGTATCAGGTCATGGCTTTTGATATGTAATGGCTAATCGAATTTGTGTTATTTGAGTTACTGTGATATGTTTTTGTATATAATTATTCTTAAGTGATGCATTAAGGCGTATCGAAATGAGCTATGTAACAGAGCAGATACTAGAAAGTCTTCGAGAAGCTCGGGTACGAAAGGGGTTTAGCCAGAGAGAGTTAAGTGCTCGTTCGGGTGTGCCTCAAAGCCATATTTCGAAAATCGAGTCTGGCAGTGTTGATTTAAGAATATCCAGTTTGATTGCACTTGCCCGTGTACTAGACCTAGAGCTATTGGTTGCGCCTAAAAAGTCTGTACCTGCCATCAAGTCGATCATTCGAAGTGGCCAAGGTATTAACGGCATCAGCGATGAGGGTGAGCCAATGTCGCCCGCGTATCAGTTAGAGGAAGACGACGATGACTAACCATGTCTCTACGCTCAACGTATTGCTCTATGGTGAACCGATCGCAACGATCACCAACGTGGGTAATGACAGAACACTTTTTGCCTTTATGGATTCGTACATTAATGACGAATCGCGGCCTGTGTTAGGGCTTGGCTTTAAAGATTCGCTCGGTGGCCTGCTGACTAGCTTCAAACCTACCCAAAATAAGTTAACCCCGTTTTTCTCCAACCTTTTACCAGAAGAAACCATGCGTAATTACCTGGCTGAGCGTGCTGGTGTGAACCCAGCACGGGAATTTTTTCTATTGTGGGTACTGGGGCAGGATCTGGCTGGAGCGATCACGGTTGAGCCTGCGGATGGTGAAGCCTTACCACCTAATGTGCATCAAGGTATTGAAGATAAAACGAAAATAGATGCTCCAATGCGTTTTTCATTGGCGGGTGTGCAATTGAAGTTTTCAGCCGTGCAACAGGCTAACGGCGGCTTGACCATTCCAGCAACTGGTAAAGGTGGCTCTTGGATTGTGAAGTTGCCGTCATCTCGATTTGACGCTGTGCCAGAAAATGAATATTCGATGATGGAACTGGCTCGATTGCTTGGGATGGATGTGCCAGAGACTCAGCTACTTTCCATTAACCAGATTGCTAATATCCCAGATGGTATTGGTAAATTTGGTGATGCTTTTAAAAATGCTCAGGCGTTTGTGATCAAGCGCTTTGATCGTGCAGGTGATCAAGCCGTACATATTGAAGATTTTGCGCAAGTGTTTGGCGTCTATCCTCAAGATAAATACAAAAAAGCGAGTATGCGCAATATTGCTCAGGTTATCGGCATCGAAGGTCAAGACGAGGACATCGCAGAATTTACACGCAGATTGGTGTTCAATACGTTAATTGGTAATGCCGATATGCATTTGAAGAATTGGTCTGTGATTTACAAAGACAAGCGCACCGCATCGATTGCGCCTGCTTATGATTTTGTCTCGACTATTCCTTATATCCCCGATGATAGTGCATCGCTGAAGGTGAGCCGTAGCAAGAAATTCAGTGATTTCACGCTGGATGAGCTGTCACACTTAGCGGCTAAAGCCATGTTGCCAGAAAAATTGGTGTTAGATACCGCAAAGCAAACTGTAGCATGCTTCCATGAGGTATGGGCGAAAGAAAAAGCGCATTTACCCCTTACTAAGTCAGTGATTGAAGCCATCGAAACGCACTTACGAAACATACCGCTACGCTAAATTCCTAGTAGCTAGAGCGTGCATATCTATAAAGATGGTTTAACTTAATGCGATTTTACGGCGCTTTTCGCCGTAAACTGGAAATTTGGTAAACTGCACAATGATACCGGTGTCATGATAAGGCTGATCTTCTGAACAAATCATGCATCTTTCTGACCATCAACAAGTGATGAATCAGGCGATGATAGCTTTACATTGATTTTCAGGAGAATGCAGATGACAGCAGTAGCGCACCAGGTAACCCCTTTTCTAACATCTTACGAAGTGATGGCTCGTTACCACATTAGCTATACGACGCTCTGGCGAAGAATAAAAGATGGCAGCTTGCCGCAACCTCGTATTAACCGAAATACGCGAAATAAGCTGTGGCACATTGAAGACTTGGAAGAGTATGAGAAGAAAGAGGACTGAGCCTCTTTCTTTTACTGTCCGAAACGCCAGTTGAACGGAAAGCCTGTCGGCTCGATGATGGTTTCTAGCTGTTGATACCAAACGTCGTAAGCATGACGCATTTCATCCAGGTACTGATATTGGTTGTAGATAGCATCCAACCCTTTTTTGCTGTGGCCAATCATCAACTCGGCAACTTCTTGCGTCGTGATGGCAGACATTCGCGTTCGCATCGTTCTGCGAAGATCATGCATAGACCAGTGTTCCATCTCAATGCCAAGTGACCTGCGAGCCCAGATTTTCACATTGTTAGGAATAGTGGTATCAAAGCCATTTGTGGCAAGCTTTTCTTGTCCGTTCGCGGGAAACAAGTAAGTTGATTTGCTCATCTGCATCGCCAGTTCAATCAGCTCGATAGCAGGCCTAATCAATGGCCGCATGATCGGCGCTCCAATTTTCTCACCTTGTTTGCGGATCTCTATGGGCACTGTCCACATTGCAGATTGCAAGTCAAAGTGATGCTTTTCAGCTTGAATGAGTTCGCCCTTGCGCCCTCCCAATAAGAGAAGCAGTTTTATGTAGATGCGATTCTTCTCAGTGATTTTTGACTCATGCAAATAGCGCCAAAGTATCCTTATCTCGTTGTCATTTAGCACCCGAGTTCGTTTGCCTTTCTTACCGCCAACCTTTTTTGCTGTGATCCCAGCGGCAGCGTTAATTTCCAAAATTTGTTCATCAATCAGCCAGTCATAAAACTTGTGCAGCACAGACACCAGACGTTCTGTGTTTGAAGGGGACGACTCCGAAACCTCACGAAGACAGTTTCGCAAGGACAATTCATTGATGTCAGTTAATGGGTACTTGCCAAGTCGGGGCAGCAAATATATTTCACTGCTGCGTTTTTGGTAGTGCCACGTTTTCTCCTTTAGCCCTTGCTTACCGGCAGAGTCTATCCAGTCTCGAAAAATCGATTCGAAGCTTTGGTTGGCAGAATACTTGGCCCGTTCCTGCTGTAGGTAGAGCTTGGGGTTTCTGCCCTGATCAAGTACCGCCCTTAACCTATCCAGCTCATTCCTAGCTTCAGCAAGCTTCATAAGTGGGTAAGTACCTATGTCTACCCGCTGTTGCTTGCCATCAAACCGATAACGAAACTGAAAAACAATTTTGCCCTTGGGCGATACCCGAGCACTTAGCCCATCTCGGTCGGCTTTTACTACGGTTTCTTTTGCTTCTTTATTTAACCTGGCATCGAGCCAGCTAACTGATAACGCCATGTTATAAGCCCAGCCCTAGTTTTGATTTTAATGATTGTTTACGTGATTCTGCTTTGGGTTCTGGCGCTGTACTCTTAGAAGTAACTTCACCATCTGGTGCAAGACCATCCACCGGTACAGATGTCGTGGATAGATTGGGTTGGCTCATGTGAATTAACCCAAAGGTGGCCAGCATCCGCAGACGCTCAGCGCGTTCCCGTGGCGGCGTCTTTTCTAATTCTTTGAGCAGTTCAGGGTGGCTCCCTGGGGGAATGTTGACGACAACTCTCATAATCAGGCCCCATAAAACCAGAAGCCTCGGACGTTCGCCAAAACAGACTGTTCCGGCACGATGATCTTGCTTCGTGAAAAAATCTCCTTGGCCGCTTCCTTATAAGCCATGGCTCCACCTCCGGCGATCAATACCAAGTCCGCATTGATGCTTTCGTCACGCATGGATTGGCGCATGGCTGTAAGAGCAACAGGCGCTACCTTTTTCATGGCAGCATTCAGATAAGGTGAAATATCGACTTTTTCTCCAAATAGCAGCACCTGCAAGTCGCCGGTTCTCATGGCTTTTTCAAGTCGATCCATTCCGACTTTGGCACCGTGATCTTCCGAAATCAGCTTATCAATGGTTTCCAGTAGCACGGACATTGCCTGAAGACTGGTTCCAGATGAGCTGTAGCGAATTTCTCCGGCCTCAAGGGCAACCCAGTCAACAGAAAAAAAGCCGGGATCTATGACGACGACACGACCTTCTTCAATCAAGCCCAAATCACCACCTGTTTGAACCAGATCCATATAGGCACCGGCAGGCTGCGGCAACACTTTGACGTCACGAACGGTGATGCTGCGCTTAGGCGTCACTTGATGGACACCTTTTAAACGCTGCACAAGGTCAGACTTACGTTGTGGTTCATGAAACTGGGAAACCGGTAATCCAGTGACAACCAAATCGATGGATTCTGTTTCAGCCATTAACAAGGCGGCATGAAAAAGCGCCTTATAGGTTTTTGTGGTGGGATATTCCGGGTGAAGCTCTCGTTCCCAGCTTTGAAGGCGTCCAGCTGGCACACCGGCGGCCCAACGCTCATTATCGACAGATACATACAAACAAGTTTCATCATCGCCTCCACCGATACGCTCCGGCATACGATCCGCAGGACCGGCTCCCGCAGGCAGAATAATGGTTTTCGGTTCACTGCCTGATTGGCCAATAGCCAGCTTCAGGTTCGAGTAACCGATATCTACGCCTAATACAAACATACTTATCTCCTGTGCACTCAAAGTGCTCTAACGGTTTTCAATCAACCGCGCTGGTCACGCTTGGGCATGCCCAAGTGCTCTGGCGGTTCACTCAAATGTCATTATCAGGATTCGGTGCACTGGCGGTGGGCAGAAAGGTGACAAATCCTTTCATCTATCTGCCTATTGCATTTTCGCAAAAGTATGAGAATAGGCGCTGTTTGGCGGCGGATGACTGAGCCAAAAAAATCGATACGCCAAACGTCGTTTGCATTCTGGCCTGAACTTGCCAAACGGTTTGTATTTTCATGGCAATACGTCTTTTTAGGCGTTTTTAAGTGAAATCGGCCTGTATCCCTTGTCAGGTATGGGATTGCGCGAGTTGATTTATATCGAGACGCCAAACAGCGATTGTTACGGCAGTTTTACGTTTGGCGTTTCGATCCAAAAGCCAAACGGATAGTGGTTTTGGCTTTTGGGGTTAATTGGATGGGGAAATTGGTTTGGTAGAAATCGTCAATGAACAATGGAAATCAGAAGTATCAAATTTATTGCAGCAAGAAACGGACAGGCTAAAAGCGCTGGCACGAGCTGAAGTTGATGACTTTTGGGTTACCCATTACAAGGTTCGTGAAAATACGCCCTTTAAAGATTGGGGGCTGCTTGGTGTCCGTATCAGAGACTTTAAGTATGGCTTTGGCATAGAGTGGTACATCAACAGTTTTCACGGTCAACGAGGCAAGCGCGTGGTCTTTAGTAAGGGACTGCGTATTTCAAAGACGAAGCTGAGATACGCATTTTTGGACTGCCAAGGTTTGGCCAAAGAATGGGAGCTAGCGCTGGCCATGGAGAAAGAGGAATTCTTCAGTGATGTTCGACGCCAAGTTGATAAGCTCAACATGTTGCGTCGCAGAGTGAACGCTTATTGCTAAGTTGTAAATGGTTATAAATGGTTATATCATTCGGTTCTAACCTTAGGGGAGTAGTCTCTCAGTTTTTACTGTGATAACCGTCAACAGTCTCCGAACAGCAGTTCGTGGCGGTTATGTCCATACTTGGATTGACAAGACTTAAGGCAAATGGCGCTCTCGGGGTGGAGAGTCTCGTTTGCCTTTGTCTAAACCACCCCAAGGAAATACTCATGTCACAGCTAACCATCGTTATTACGATCAATCGATTGGCGTCTTATGCCAGTGGAAATACTCGTAAATTTTCATTCAGTAAAGCCATTAAACAACTCCTAAACTGCACCTTCTGTAGTAATACGAGTCATTTTAAAAACGGGAGGTGCGCATAATGTTAGTTGCTTCTTTAGCCATTCTAGCTGGCTTTATTTTATTAGTTTGGAGTGCTGACCGCTTCGTTGAAGGCGCAGCCGCGACTGCAAAATATGCAGGCATGCCGTCATTGCTAATTGGAATGGTCATTGTTGGTTTCGGTACGTCTGCACCTGAAATGGTTGTTTCTGCAATGGCGGCCATTGATGGCAATCCAGATTTAGCCCTCGGTAATGCGCTCGGCTCGAATATCGTCAATACAGGTTTAATTCTAGGGTTAACAGCTATTATTACCCCAATATTGGTGCAATCAAAAATAGTCAGAAAAGAGATCCCTTTATTATTGCTTATTAGTTCTGCGCTCGGTTATTTCCTTTGGGATGGCTCGCTAACACGTTTTGAGTCTGTTCTTCTTCTGGTGGGGTTCTTTACCTTAATTGGCTGGAGTATTTACTCTGCTATGAGAGGTAAAGGGGATAAATTAGAAAGTGAAATGGATCAAGAACTGGTTGAACACGAGATGCCTATCAAAAAAGCTATTTTTTGGCTGGTGATTGGCTTAATTCTTCTGATAGTGAGTTCACGAGTACTCGTTTGGGGAGCAGTGAGTATCGCAGAGGCACTGGGTGTTAGTGATTTAATTATCGGCTTAACGATTGTTGCTTTGGGCACGTCACTCCCTGAATTAGCAGCATCCATTATTGCAGTTAGAAAAGGTGAGCATGATATCGCTATTGGCAATGTGGTGGGTTCTAACATGTTTAACTTACTCGCTGTCGTTGGTATCGCAGGCGTTATATCGCCGATTACAGGTATGTCTTCCGAGGTTATGTCTCGCGACTGGTTAGTTATGATGGGTTTGACAATCGCCTTGCTATTTATGGCCTATGGATTTCGTGGTGCTGGACGGATTAACAGATTGGAAGGCGCAGGTCTGCTAATCGCATTTTGTGCTTACAACACTTGGTTAGTTTCGTCTGTGATTTAATAGCAAAATCAAAAATAATAAGTGGGCATGTGGATTCAACTCACATGCGCACAATGAAAGAGAGAGATATGAAAGATTCATTTATTCAATTTTGGCAAAATCATTCAGAGGCAATAGTAGCGCTTGGTTATAATTTAATCTTGGCTATTGTTATTTTGGTGGCAAGCTCACTTATTGCAAGAGCAGTGCGCAAAGCGATTCAAGACACTAACTCTAAGTTGAAAAAAGTTGACGCGACCCTGATACCAATATTTTCAACCGTAGCCAGTTACGCGGTATATGTCATCGGCGGTGTATTTATTTTAGACATCTTTGGGGTAAATACTGCTAGTCTTATCGCTCTGGTTGGTGCGGCAGGTTTGGCAGTTGGTCTTGCGCTTAAAGATACGCTCAGTAACATCGCAGCTGGAATCATGCTACTGATCCTTCGACCTTTTAAATCTGGAGATTTTATTGAGTTTGGTTCAACTCAAGGGACAGTTAAAGAGATAAATCTTTTTACAACAGTGCTTGAAACTATAGATGGATTGTATATTGCTTCCCCGAATAGCGTCTTATGGGGAAATAATATCAAAAACTTCACCCGTAATGGTAAACGACGGATGGATATTGTTGTTGGTATTTCCTATTCCGACTCCATAGATGACGCGTTTAAAATATTGCAAGGTGTTGCAGAAAATGAATCAAGATTGATGACTGATCCAGCGCCTCAGGTAATGGTTGCGTCCATGGCCGACAGTGCAGTAAATATTCAGCTGAGAGCATGGGCAACAAATGAAAACTATTGGTCAGCTTATTGGGATTTAAATAAACAAGTAAAAGAAGCTATTGAAGCGGCTGGTCTGACGATTCCGTTCCCTCAGCGTACGCTCCACATTATCGAAAACTCAAGCAGCAAATAAAGAGAGCATTACCATACTCGCGGTAACTGGTCCCAGCGTGTTGTATAAGCGGGAGACAAATGCTCTCGCTTCATCGACCAATCTTTCTTCGTACCTTGTCCAGCAAAGAAAACCTTTCCGGCACCGCTTTGGTTAATGGTGTCCAATACAGACATTAACTGCTGGCTATTAGAGCGGATCGATACGTCATCGAATAGTCCTGGTTGAAACATGCCGGGATCGTAAAAGTCAGACAGCATGACGCCCGCTTTGGCATAACGAAAACCATCCTTCCAAATCCGCTTGAGTAAGTGATTGGCCAGCTCGATAAAATCCCGCGTGTCGCAACTGGGGATTAGCAATTCACCCGATGCAGAGTTGCTGTATTGCGGCTCGTTGTCCTTAAAGGGGCTGGTACGTATGAACACGGTCAGCACTTTGGCTTGCTGCTGTTCTTTGCGAAGCTTCTCAGTGGCGCGGGTTGCGTATTCACATACGGCCTCACGTAACAATTCAAATTGCGTTACTTTTACGCCAAATGAACGGCTACAGACGATTTGTTTCTTAGTTGGCGGGATCTCTTCAAGTTCAATGCACGACTCACCATTGAGCTCTCTGACGGTTCTTTCTAAAACCACTGAAAACTGGTCTCTGATGGCTCTAGGAGAGGCATTGGCTAGGTCTAAGGCTGTGGTGATACCTAACGCATTTAATCGCTTAGAAAGCCGTTTACCAACGCCCCAAACATCATCAACCGGGACTAATGCGAGCAATCGACGTTGCCGATCTGGATTGGTCAGGTCTACAACCCCCTGAGTGGCAGGATATTTCTTGGCGGCATGGTTAGCCAGCTTGGCGAGTGTTTTAGTCGGTGCAATGCCTACACAGACGGTGATCCCAATCCAGTGGCCTATGCGCTCTCGCACTTGTTGTCCGAACTCGACAAGGGATAGGACAGACTCAATACCGGTTAAGTCCAAAAACGCTTCGTCAATGGAGTAAACCTCTACTCGTGGTGCCATCTCTTCCAAAGTGCGCATCACTCGACTGCTTAAATCTGTATACAGCTCATACAGTTGGCTAAGAATTCCCGCTAAAAATAGACGAGTAAGTGAGCAACCATTCTGCCGCATGGGTTGCTGGCGTCTAACACCAGAAAAATCACCC
>NZ_JACSOE010000054.1:0-30806 GCF_014349115.1 Alteromonas sp. BZK5
GATCAAACTCTTCAATTAAATATATCGAAATATGAATCGTCGTTGTGACACTCTTAACGAGTGCCCACACAGATTGTCTTGTCTAAATTTTTAAAGAACGTTACTAGCTTTTGCTAGCTGCCTCTCCCGAAGCGGATGCGTATCTTACAGCGCATCTTTTTTTTGTCAACAACTTTTGTTTATTTATTTTTAAACTTGGTTTTTGACATCCCCATCAGTTGTTAGCGTTTAGCTGTTCCCTGGTGAGGAGGCGCGCATTCTACGCATTCCTGTAGCATCGTCAACACCCTTTTTTAAATAAATATAAAAAAAGCGACCGTTCGGTCGCTTTTCAATCTATTAGTACATTAAGCATGCGTTTACGCTTGTATATCCTTATTCTATCAGCTCAAAAAGGCATATCCTCTTTATTATTGAGCGAAGACATCTGATTATTGCTACATAATCATTCCTGCTTATTGTCTACACTTTCATTGCTTTTCTTTTTATCGGCATTGAAGTCTGCATCTTCTTCATGGTCGCCCACTACATCGTCTAACGTTACCTTCTCAACGGTACGAAACGTATTGATAGGTCCAGCTAACGCATATAGTGCAAAAACAAGAAACAATACTAAAGCGGGCTCTGTTGCCACAACAACGAATATCAGAAGAACTAAAAGAAGGCCTACAAATGGAACCTTACCGTGCCAATTAACTTCTTTGAAAGAATTGTATTTAAAGTTACTCACCATCAGCAAACCTGCCAAGCCAGTTACTGCAGCAACTATTAAACCATAGTCGGTACCAACAGCATCATACTCAACTCCAACCCATACAAGACCAGAGACAACAGCCGCAGCAGCCGGACTTGCGAGACCTTGGAAGAAACGCTTATCGGCAATACCAACTTGCGTATTGAAGCGAGCTAAACGAAGAGCTGCACCCGCTACATATATAAAAGCCGCTAACCAGCCTAACTTGCCCAGCTCAGTTAACCCCCAATTATAAGCAACGAGTGCAGGTGCCATTCCAAATGAAACCATATCTGCCATTGAGTCATACTCAGCACCAAAGTCGCTTTGCGTGTTCGTCATTCTTGCCACACGCCCATCTAAGCCATCAAAAATCATAGCAACAAAGATAGCCACTGCCGCGGCTTCGAACCTGCCGTTCATTGACGAAACCACAGCAAAGAAACCCGAAAACAACCCTGCTGTTGTTAATAAGTTGGGAAGTAAGTATATCCCTTTACGTTTTTGATCAGACATATGTCCTCATACTTCTACATATACAATTGCACTAATTATTTCATAGATATGCAGGAACGCATAGCAAAGTAAAAAGACTGCCTCGTTCCTTTACATAACGCCGTTGCAAAACGTTATTAGCTTTGCATTGATTAGACGTACCCCCACCACAATGCCGGCGCTTGGCTTCTATTTATACAGGACCGCGTATGCTCACTATTAAACAAACAACTAATAACTAGGTATACGGTTACATACCTTAAATAGCTCACCGTTCATATATCATACAAGTCCATGTTGAAATTAGGTACTAACCAAGTTTGTGTTCGCATAATGGGCGCGCACATCACTCGGCGTGTACTCGAAGTGCTTTGCGCTTCATATATAGGAACGCAATTATGCGAACGCTACAAAAAACGTTTTCTTTGCAAACTGTACTATTACTTTCCACAGCTTTGCTATCTACCCTGAGTGCTAATTCAGCATTCGCTACCTACTATAAAAAGCAAAGTTATTCTCACTGTGGGTCATCGAGCCAGAGCAACGAAAAAAGCAATGTATGTAACTCTCCATTGGGAGAATACACCTACGACTTAGTCGATGACAAAGTGACACAAACCAATCAGACGAATAATTCCTTTATTCAAATAGACGGATTAAATATTAATATGTCCGCTTTTTCCGACACACAAGGAGTTACCGGCGAAACAGTCGTTGGCGCCAAGTTAGAAAAAATCTCAGATAAATGGGCTTATGGTGTAACGAATAATGATGAAGCGAATTATAAAGGTTATTCCGACCACGCCATTGATAACTTAAATTACTTCTCGAGTGGTAGCGACAACTCAGAATATTATAGGTTTACAAACGTAGAACGCGATTATGATTTTGTGTTGCTATCGTTTGACTCTGCGGTAACGCTCACTGGCGCTAGCTTTTCTTGGCTACACAGCAGCAGTGATAGTCAGGTATCTGTAGCAGCGCTTGGCAATACGGCGAAACTAACCTCTGGCGTTAACACGTGGAGTGATATAGTTGCAGATGCACTAACATCAGCATCGTTCGACATCGAAAGCTGTGAATATTTAGATGACCGCGCAGACTTTACGTTCACTGAGTCGGCCCAGTATTGGTTGGTGGGTGCATACAACACTGTATTTGGTAAAACAATTGACGGAAGCATAGGTAACGACGCGTTTAAACTTGCGAATATCGGTTTCTCTATTTCAGAAACAGCGGGTACACCCGATACCACCGAAGTGTCTGAACCTGGAACTATCGGTCTACTCATGGCCTGCTCACTCTTCGTCATGTGGCGTCGCAAAAAACTTGTTTAATACAATTAGACTTTAGATCACTGACAGGTGGTATGACCTGTCAGTTTTTTTTACTAGCACCTAACCCAGCATAAATAAATCTTTAAAATACAAGTGCATAACTTTTGGCACATAAAATGCTAAGTAAGAATTAAGTTATATTTTTGGTGTTCTTATGAAGTTATTTAGCTTATCAAATGTTTTTATATTATTTTTTACTGGAAGTGTTGTTGCTACCGAGACTACTTTAGATGAATTCAGTTACAATCTTCATCAAGATGGTATTAAAAATACAACCGATGCGCAGAGCGGCGTTACAGTATCAATAGACGGACGAGACGTTAAAGTCGGCTTAACCACTTGGTCGGATACTGGATTTTACAGTTATTTAGATGACGGTTATTATCAAGAAAGAGACAATGTTGTAAGACAACAGCAGGCACTAAGCGAATACACTAATAATAATGGTTCCATTGGCTACGGATTAACAAACGATGACGCAGAGACTGTTTGCGTGTCTACATACTGGTATGGTTACTGTAAGGGTTACAGCACGCGCGGTGACCAACACACAATTGATAATGTAGGAAACGAATATGGGAAACAAGATTTCGACATGATTTTGTTATCATTTAGCGAATCGGTAACTTTAACATCAGGCTCTTTCTCTTCTGCATATCATTACAACGACACAAACTCTTCTAAAGAAGTATCTGTTGTCGGTTTGGACGATATTAACAAGTTTCAAGGTAGCGAAAGCTTTACATGGAGTGACATTGCCTCTATTAAAGGCATAGAGACGGGCCACTTCTCTGTTGGAAGTAAAGTGAACAACTATTATCAGTCTGAGTTTACTGGCTTGAGCGCCGCCAAATACTGGTTAGTAGGTGCCTACAACACTATATTTGATAACGGTGCTTCTCAGGAGAGCGACTTTGGATTCAAGCTGTCTGCCCTTGGATTTTCGATAAACAACACTCCTGACACTCCTACTAAACCACCAACAGAAGTAAGCGAACCAGGTGCCCTAGCACTAATGAGTTTAGGTTTAGGTCTTGTTCTTTATAGACGTAAGCGTCGCGTTTAATTGTTTAAAAACGCTTAGAAAACACGTATCTTTAGAAGGTGGCTTAGGCCACCTTTTTTTATGCTATTTTTAAGCCAGTGGCTAGGCTAAATTTCGAAGGTTTATATGGATTTTTTTAATAATAAAAAGCGTGTTGTACAACGCGCAATTGTCTCTGCAGTTGCCTCATCATTAATCGCTTTTAACAGTTTTGCTTCTACGTCAGAAGACTACGAAAAAGCACTGACCGCGTTTAATCAAAATGAATACGACGAAGCCTATATCCACCTTAAAAACAGCTTACAAAAAGATCCTGAAAACCTTGCTGCAAAAATCCTAATGGGTGAAATACTGCTTATTAATGGCTACTTAACTGCAGCAGAAATGGAGTTTGTAGAAGCGTTGGAAATGGGTGCAGATATCAACCTTCTGGCAGAGCCTCTCGGCAACACTTGGTTGTTTTTGAACAGGTACCAAGAAATTGTAGACTTTTCTGATTTGAGCAAGCTATCGGGTAATGCAGAGCGTGAATGGTTGATGATTCGTGCAACCGCGTGTATTAGATTGGAAGATGAACAGTGCGCTCTTCGTGATTACAACACTATCGTTTCCCGTACGCCAGACTTCGTACCTGCCATTAACGGTCTAGCCTCTATTGCCCTTCAAAATGAAGATTTATCCAAAGCGACCTCGCTTATCAATAAAGCCATGTCGTTAGAACCAGAAAACGCAATAACATGGCGTTTGAAAGGGCAACTGGCATACCGACAGGGAGATACTGACGCGGCAACTGCACATTTACAAAAAGCCCTAACGTTTAACCGAGACGACCCCATTGCCCTGCGAAATCTAGTAGACTTGTATTTAGAAGCGAAAGACTACGATACAGCAAAGCTATTCGTTGATGAGATCATTGAAGACACGCCTAATGATCCTCTGGCCATTTTACTTAATAGCTGGTTACAAAGCAGAGACAACCAGCAAGCTATCGATAACGAAAAACTAAAAGAGCTTAACGATTTCATGGCTCAACTGGATCCTGAGCTTATTACTTCTCAACCCATGTTGCTCTACATAAGTGGTTTAACAAACTTCTTTAACAACAACATGGAAACAGCCGCGAAAGATTTTAACGCTTATCTGCAACAAGAGCCTGATGACTTACAGGCGGTATTGATGTTGAGCCAAGTTTACATGGCGACTCAACAAGATAAACAGGCCCTTGCCCTGCTTGAACGTCATCAGGATGCGTTAATGGAAGACCCAGACTCAGCACTGCTTTTAGGTGACTTATTTATTCGCCAAAACAAAGCCTTTAAAGCCGAGCGACTTTTGCAAAATCTTGAATATAAATACCCGAATGAAAACAAGCTCCAGCTATTTAAGATTAAATTAATGGCTGCCAGAGGTAAACAAGATGAAGCGCTATCGATTCTTGAAAATAACTTATCTACCTACAAGGATAATGCCGGCTTTCTTTTCACTTATTCATTGATGAATTTACAAGCTCAGCAGTTTAAGAATGCATTAAAAGGCGCTGACTTACTAAGCGCTTTGTTTCCAAACGAAGCAGAAGTTTTCAATCTTAAAGCCGGTATATTGATTAGACAGGGTCGATTAGAAGAAGCCAAGGTCAACATAGAAAAAGCGCTAGCGCAAAACCCGACACTTTTCCCTGCGAAATTCAATTTAGCAGCCACGGAAAGCCGTTTAGGAAATGTCGATAAATCTAACCTGCTAGTAGAAGAGTTACTTGCTCTGTCTCCCCAACATAATGAAACGCTGATGCTGAAAGCGTTCAATTTAAACAAAGCAGGAAACCTAGAAGAAGCTAAGCAAATTTATCTCGATATATTGACGCTCACACCTTCAAATACTGGAGCGAGAGAGCGCGTTTCGTCTTTGTATCAACAACAAGGCGACACAAAAAATGCGCTCTATCACTTAGACCTCTTAATCAAAGACGATTTCGACAACGCCGATTATCTCCTTCGAAAAGCAGCGCTTCAGTTAGAAGCAGGTCAACGTGCCGATGCAGAAAAAACGCTAAGTATTGTGAGGAATTTTATCAATGACGATGCCGGCAAGCTTATCGCATATGCTGATCAAGCTCGGAGTGTTGATAATAATGAAAACGCCTTAGACGCCATGGCCCGAGCGTATGAAATAGCGAATACAAGTACGTTTGTCACGTTGCGCTATGTGAGCCTACTGCTCGACATGCAAAACAACGACAAAGCACAATCATTGCTAACAACCATTCCCGCAAACCAACAACAAAATCCGGTTTATTATTTCTTGAAAGGCCGTCTGGCAGCAAATAAGGGAAACAGTGAACAAGCTATCAAAGAGTTCGAAAAAGCGTTAGATGTAGACGCTACTTTTGCACAGGCTTTTGTTGCCATTTACAACTACGCACTGAACGATCAGTTCGTCGATGTATTCTTGAAAACGGCAAGAAAACTGGTGAGCGAGAATGAAAACAATCTGCTGGCAAAAAACCTGTTGGCGCAATACTTATTCTTCATTCAAGAGTTCGATGAGTCGATAGCGCTTTACAAGGAGCTTGTTGAGCAACCAAACTTACTCAACCCTGCTGAGGCTTACAATCGCCTAGCGATCATGCATATCGAGAAATCGCTAGTCACTGCAAAAAACTATGCACGTCAGGCCTACGAGCTTCAACCAAACTCAGCAAAAATATTGGATACCTACGGTCACATCAAAGCGCTACAAGGAGACTATGAAGGCAGCCTTAAAATGCTGAGGGATGCGTTCGCCAGAGACGCCAACGACCCAAATATTCGCTATCACCTGGGCTACACGCTAGCCAAGCTCAATAGAATTGAAGAGGCGAAAAAAGAGTTAGAATATGCAGTAAAAGTGGAACGCCCTTTCTTTAAGCGTCCTCAAGCAAGAACGCTGTTAGAGAGCCTATAAGGCTCTCTTCGCATGCAGCTATAGGCAGCACGAACAATTGCGTTTGTGCTTTTCCATTTTGCCAATACCAGGGTTAAACGTATTGGTTGGATCTAAGTCTTTGTAAAATTTCTGCAAGTTACTTTCGGCTTCATACAAATGACCTACATTGTGTTCAGCCGGATACTTAGCGCCACGACTGTCTAATAGTGCCAACATATCTGCTTTTACTTTTTTGGCGTCGCTGCCTTTTTTAAGTATGTAATCTTGATGAAAGACATGGCAGAAAAAATGTCCATAATAAAGTGACTTTTCAACGTGTTTGGCGATGTGCTCAGGCAGGTTCTCGACCCATAAATCATCGTTGCGGCGCAATGCGATGTCCAATGCTAAGATGTCTCCTACTTGCTTATGGTGTAACGTTTGATAGCGAACCGCGGCGCCAGCTGCAGCAAAACGTAATAAAAACGCCTTAGACGCTTCTTCTTCATTACAAGTAATGAAGTCACCATCTAGCTTCTCTTCGTTAAACAGCTTGGCCAAAAGTGTTTTAACCTCTTCGATGCCACCATCGCTCATTTTAAGGATTAGATGATGCTCGTACTTGTCGCGGTAAGTTCTTATACTCGAGGGTATTTGGTCAGAAAAGAACTTACTACCGAACTGCATCAATCTGTCGCTTAGGTAAGGAGGAAGCAGAGGTAACTTGTTGAGCACGGCATCCACCCGCCCTTTAAGTGCAAACATTTTAGGTAGCGAGTCAGTTCCCAAACGCTGAATACTTATAATCGTATCTTTCCCGTAAACATCTGCAATATCGAACATTTCTCTATGAAGATATTCACCTACTTCAGGAACGTTTTTACATTGAGTCAGTATGTCTCTGCGAATACGAGTAAGTACAGAGGCATCATTCGTACCGATATAAAACGTTTGTTCTTCATTAGGCACTTCGAATGTGTCTAAACGCACCGCGAAAACAGCAATTTTACCTGCGCACCCACTGGCTTCGTAAAGCCGTGTTGGATCAGCATTGAAGCGGCTCGGCGTATCAGCATTCACGTCTCTAACGATGTGTTCATAATCACTTGCCGACGCTTTCATACTGGTTTCAGGTAGAGATTTTGGAAAGTTGCCAGAAGAAAGGTTTCCGATAATTTCTTCTGGTGTGTCGCCTAAATCTATACCTAGGTGATTAACAAGCTTTAGCTCTCCGTTTTTATCCACCTGAGCAAACAGCGATAATTCAGTATAGGCAGGTCCCCTTTTGACAAGTGCCCCACCTGAGTTGTTTGCAACACCACCGACAATAGACGCACCTAGACATGACGACCCAATTACAGAGTGAGGCGCACGCCCAAGTGGCTTTAGCGCCTTTTCAAGTTTGAACAGTGTTGCTCCTGGAAAACTCAATACTTGCGTTCCGTCGTTAACCAGAACAATATCGTCCATTGCTAACGTATTTATAACCACCACTGGCCTATCGTAGTCGCTACCGCTTGGCGTTGAGCCTTCGGTCAAGCCGGTTTTCGCGGCCTGCATAATAATGATGCAGTTATATTCAACGCAAACCTTTAGCACTTCCCAATATTGCATTAGCGTATGTGGAAAAAGTACAGCCAATGCTTCGCCTTCGCCTGACCGCCATCCCTTGCGATAGTGCTCAGTTTGGCGCGTTCCTACGGCAAGGTTGCTTTCCCCGAGTACGCGTGTAAAAGCGTCAATAATTGGGGTTGTTTGCATGTATAACTCCTTAGAACAGTGCAATGCGTATTAAAAAATTAATTTGTGCCGACTAGTGGACCACCGACTTCAAACACATAAACCCCCAACCATACTAAAATACCTGCAAATACAACGTAATATATAGTTGGGATAATAGTCTTTCTTAAAGTAGCTCCCTCTTGCCCTATTAATCCTACCGTTGCCGACGCAGCTACAACATTGTGTATTGCAATCATATTTCCGGCAGCCGCCCCAACGGCTTGCGCTGCGATAATTAGTGCAGGTGACAATTGAAGGCTTAGTGCTGCTTCGAACTGAAACTGGCTGAACATCATATTTGATACTGTATTCGAGCCTGCGATAAATGCACCTAATGCACCAATAGTAGGGCTAATTAATGGGAAAGCTTCGCCAAACATATTGGCGAACAATTGCGCGCCAGCTATCGGCATACTGACGATGTCGGCGCCATTCACACCTGAATTTATAAAAAGCCTAACCATAGGAATTGTGAACATCAATACAAAACCAGCACTTAGCAACGTTTTGCTGGAATCATTGAAAGCCTTAAACAACACTTCTCCCTTGGATACCTTTTTACTTTGAATGATTACTGCAACCAATGCACCTATTAACAACAACCCACCAGGAAGATATAGCGGACTGATTGATGCACTTACACCCGTTTCACCCAGTATGTTGTCAAATGAGAGTGTCAGCGACGTAGTAAATTCTTTTATCGTTGGAAACACTCTGGATATAACGAGCAGAAGTGCAACAACTAAATAAGGGACCCAAGCCGTAACCCAATGCATGGCCTTTTGTGACGTTATGTCGTCTGCTTTTATTTCCAAATTACCCAGCCAACCTTTGTCCCATGACGCTTTCGGCGGGAAATCCCATGTTGTTTTAGGCATCAAGAAACCATTTTTAGCTGCAGTAACAACCACTGCCAAGCTCACCAATCCTCCAATCAACGATGGAAATTCAGGGCCTAATACAATGCCGGTAAATACGTAAGGAATGGTAAAGCTGACGCCTGCGAATAAGGCGAAAGGTAGAACTTGTAACCCTTCGCGCCAAGACTTGTTGGAGCCAAAAAAGCGAGTAAGCATTACAGCCATTAAAACTGGCATAAATGAGCCAATAATTCCGTGGATAGTTGCCACTTCAGAGGTGATTAGTTGAATAAACTGCTCCCATTGCCAGCCTTGAGCCTGCAAAGTCTGACTGATCGCTTGGCCGTCTAAACCTTTGTTTACACCAATGACAATAGGCGTTCCCACCGCGCCGAAAGAGACGGGTGTGCTTTGGATCATCATACCAATAAGTACGGCAGCCAATGCTGGAAAACCGATGGCAACAAGCAAAGGAGCCGCTATAGCGGCCGGCGTGCCAAAACCAGAAGCACCTTCAATAAAAGTACCGAAGCACCAAGCAATGATTATTGCCTGGACTCTTCTATCAGGTGAAATGTTGGTGAAACCCTGGCGGATAACATCAATTGCTCCAGTATATTTCAATGTGTTGAGCAGAAAAATTGCACCAAATACAATCCACAAAACAGATACTGTAATCACTAAGCCTTGTAGAATTGAAGCGCCCACCCGTACTGCCGACATATCCCATGCTAAAAGTGCCATAAGTGCTGTACTTGCTAATACAACTGGCATTGCTCTTTTCGCAGACCACTGTAAACCCAATAGCAGCACTGCTGAAAGCGTTATAGGTAACAATGCTAATAATCCAAGGGTTATCTCATTCATGAGTTTTCCTCTTATTATAATTAGTTAATTATTCGAGTTTCTAACGTTAGAAAATCGATGTTAATGCAGGGTTAAAATTTAGGTATGCGACTGTACTAATTTCTCACGTGTTGATATATATGCATTAAAGACAAAGTTTATTTCCATTTTTGGACTAATAGTGGCAAAAGCAGACGATATTATCCTTTTTGTGAACGTAGTTGATGAAGGCTCTTTTTCAAAGGTCGCTCAAAAACTCAACCTAACTAATTCTGTAGTAAGTAAGCGTATCGCACGATTAGAGTCAGATTTGAACGTTCAATTGCTTTACCGCTCTACACGAAAGCTCAATTTAACTGATGCAGGAAGAACACTGTACAATAAGGCGAGAATCGCCAATTTAGCCATTCAAGACGCAGAAGATGCCGTCAGTGGTTACAGTGATGAAGTGCGTGGAAAAATCCGAATTACTATGCCCAATGTATCGGCAAAACTGGTCTTAAATCGCGCAATTGCCGAGTTTTGCAATTTACACGAAGAGGTGGATGTAGAGCTTGCAATTACCAATCGCGTCACCAATATCATCGAAGAAGGTTACGATCTCGCCATTCGTACAGCACATCTTGAGGACTCCTCTCTTATTGCTAAACGCCTTATAGATTCAAAATGGATAGTATGCGCAAGCCCCACATATCTTAAAAACGAAAGCCGCCCAAATCATCCTGACGACTTAACTGAACATAATTGTTTAATTTACAAGTACGATAGCACTGGCCCAGACTTCTGGCCGTTTCATATTGAAGGAGAGCTTCATAACGTTCAAATTGACGGGCGAATGCAGTCAAATAACTTGGATGCGTTAAGGCAAGCCGCTATTGCAGGTGTGGGTGTAGCATTTCTTCCCAAGGCATTAGTGCATGAAGATATCGAAGATGGGGCGCTTTCGCCTTTACTTGTCGAGTACGTAACTAAGACTATGGGTATTTATGCCGTTTATCCTCGTTCGCGTCAGCCTGACAAAAAGCTAAAGCTACTGGTCAACTACCTTCAAGAGGCGTTTGGCAATAGAAGCGCCTATTTTTATTGATAAACATTGAAGTAATCTCCGTTTACATCAAAAACATGGCGCTAAACATAATTGAAGCGATCTTAAAACGCGAACTTAGCTGACGCTTGGATGTAATTGGAGTCAATGCTGTCTATGTTGTCATCATTGATAGAATAAGCACCAAACTCTAGGCCAACATCAAGACGCGGCGCTACCGTATCAATTACATTCACCGCCCAGTGCGAACGTTTGCGCCCCAAAATATCTGTTTTAGCTGCTCCATAAAATACAGTGCTGCGGAGGGTTTCGGTCCAAAAATGGCGATACGCTACGGTATAAGCCAGCGTACTTTCCGTTTCCAATGTTTGAGTTGCAGGATCCTCAACAACATCAGCAGTCATGCCGGCCGCAGCATACCGACCTGGCTTACCCGCGGTTAATTGAAAACGTAGATCATCTTTTGCAAAAAGTGGTATTTTGCCTGCGATATTTACTGCTGCTGTAACTTCTTCAACCCCTCCTTGATCGACAAGTCGTATTACAGAGCCGAAAGCATATTGCCCATATTGACTATCTAAATTGTATCGTACAACAAAGTCGGGCGTAGACTCATCAGGGTCAGCGGCTACACCTGTAAGCCCTACGGCATTGGCAGGTGCGTCGGTATCACCATCCCCAATGGTCTCTGGGCTTTCGATGGCAAATTGCCAGTTTCCAGAGGTGTATCTAACCTGAACTTGCCTTGCAAACACTTCTCCTACATGAGGACCACCAAAATCTAACGACTCAGGAATAACGTGAAGCGGCATAAAGGTGCTCCAGTTTTGCCCCGCACTCCAGTTCTTATAGGTGATGAAGAAGTGACGTAATCTCAAGTTAGTAGAGTTACTTACCGCTTCGTTACCGCCTCCGCCATACATATCGACTTCTATAAAAGTACTCACCTCCCCTATAGAAACGCCCATATTTAAGCGTGACTCTCCTACATTGAAACCTGTGTGTGATGTCTCTATTGCTTCCCCGCCAGGAAAATTACCAATCCAATAATCCTGATAAGCAATATCCCCTTCAACATGCCTGACATCTACTTTGGCATAACCTCCAACACTAACCTTAACGTGTTCGTTACCGACCTTCCCGTTGAACAACTCTATGCCGTGAGAAGGGTTAAGAATTAGCGCTAATGCACAAGCAGATAAGCGTAGGGTGTATTTGTTGTTTGTTTTCATTATTCGTCCTAATAGCTGAAACTATTTAACATGTCGTTAACGGGCGGATAATGTATTCGTTCGTGCTCAGAGGATAAACCGAGTTTAGAATATTAACTTTTTCCTAAATTCGCATAATCAGAGGTTTACTTTTTGAATGTTAATTGTGTAAAGAGATGAAGAATATTGAGCATAAATCGCTCAATAGAAAAATAATAAAAGGCTACTTGTTGCTAATACTATAAATGAAAGTAATGATATTGACTGAAGTGCCTTACCCCAACTTTGCAAAAACCAACTTAAACACAAAGACAAAGAAAACACGGTAAGTGCAGACATAATAGTATCTGCAGGCGAGAATGTCGCTTGATTTACACTCAATGCAAATACGGCAAAACCAGTACCTATGGCACCGACTGCGCTCACAATCATGCATAATATGAAATGCGCACAAAGCTTAGCTATATCTCGGGGCATTGAGCGCACAGAAACTACCGCTTCGTTTGAATTATATAACTGCATCGCAACCTCTTAACCCTCTCAACAATAAGTTAATGATAATCGTTATCATTACTAAATCAAGAAAATTAATTAGCTGTATTAGGAAAATTCATTAAACAAGAAAGCGTAATCTGTCGCTATTCGACCAGTGGCTTTTTGGTAAATCGTTTTTTGTTATGAAGCTGCCGATTAATGGTCTTTCGCGGAATCTACTGGCAATAAAAAAGGCACTGTCTCCAGTGCCTTTTGGTTTTAATTGCTGACAACGAAAAGTCCGCTGTCATCTGCATCAATACGAATGGTTGATTCCGGTATTAATTCGCCAGCGAGTAATTGATGCGCGAGTGGATTTTCCACCTGCACTTGTATCGCTCGCTTAAGCGGACGTGCGCCAAACACTGGGTCGAAGCCCGCGTCCGCCAATTTATCCATAGCAGCAGCAGACAGAGTAAGCTTATATCCTTTTTCTGCGAGCCTAGCGCGAAGCGAGGCAAGCTGAATTTTAGCAATAGATTTTATTTGCTCCTTCCCTAATGGATGGAATACCACAATATCATCGACGCGGTTGATGAACTCCGGTCTGAAGTGTTGCCCTACAACACTCATTACCGACGCTTTCATATCGTCATACTGACTTTCGTTGTGCTTATCTTGAATGATATCTGAACCTAAGTTGGACGTCATGATCACAACGGTATTTTTAAAATCTACAGTACGTCCTTGTCCGTCAGTCAACCGGCCGTCATCTAGTACTTGAAGCAGAATATTGAATACATCTGGATGTGCCTTTTCAACCTCGTCCAACAAAATGACCGAGTATGGCTTGCGACGCACCGCTTCGGTTAAGTAGCCACCTTCCTCGTAGCCAACATAGCCAGGAGGTGCACCCACTAAGCGTGCTACCGAGTGTTTTTCCATAAACTCTGACATATCAATACGCACCATGGCATCTTCAGTATCGAACATAAAGCCTGCCAAGGCTTTGCAGAGCTCAGTTTTACCCACGCCAGTTGGCCCTAAAAATAAGAATGAGCCAATAGGTCGATTTGGATCCGCAAGCCCAGCACGTGAACGGCGAATTGCGTTTGAAACAGCTTCAACCGCTTCTTCTTGTCCAACAACCCGTTTGTGAAGTACGTCTTCCATACGCAACAACTTCTCACGCTCGCCTTCAAGCATTCGCGCTACAGGTATACCCGTCCATCGCGAAAGCACATCTGCAATTTCAACGTCCGTCACTTTATTTTTAAGTAACGTTGTCTCGCGAGTTTCGTTTTCAGCCGCTTGCTCTAACTTTGCTTCAAGCTCTGGAATACGGCCGTACTGAAGTTCCGACATACGATTCAAATCAGATGCACGTCGCGCTATCTCCAAGTCAAGTTTAGCCTGCTCAAGCTCCCCTTTAATGGTTTGAGTGCCCTGCATGGCGTCTTTCTCATCCACCCACACTTTCTCAAGCTCTGCGTACTTGGTTTCCGCTTGCTCACGCTCTAGCTCAATCATTTCAAGTCGCTTATGACTCGCATCATCTGTTTCTTTGGCCAGAGCTTGCTCTTCCAATTTTAGCTGGATGATACGACGCTCAAGACGATCCATCTCTTCGGGCTTGGAGTCTATTTGCAATCGAATGCTAGACGCAGCCTCGTCTATAAGATCAATGGCTTTGTCTGGCAATTGGCGGTCGCTAATATAACGATGCGACAAACTTGCCGCTGCAACGATAGCGGGATCAGTAATATCTACCGAGTGATGGAGCTCATAGCGCTCTTTTAAGCCACGCAGAATAGCAATAGTGTCTTCAACGCTTGGTTCTTCAACTAATACCTTTTGGAAACGACGTTCAAGTGCTGCGTCTTTTTCAATGTACTGACGATATTCATCCAGTGTTGTAGCACCAACGCAGTGAAGTTCACCACGGGCTAACGCAGGTTTAAGCATATTACCTGCATCCATCGCTCCATCGCCCTTCCCTGCACCTACCATGGTGTGCAGTTCGTCAACGAATAAGATCACGCGGCCTTCTTCTTTAGCCAGCTCATTAAGCACTGCTTTAAGGCGTTCTTCAAACTCACCGCGATATTTAGCTCCCGCCACTAACGCGCCCATATCAAGGGCAAGAACACGCTTGTTCTTTAAGCCCTCAGGCACTTCGCCATTAATGATGCGCTGAGCCAACCCTTCAACAATAGCCGTTTTACCCACACCCGGCTCACCAATGAGTACTGGGTTGTTTTTGGTTCGACGCTGCAGTACTTGAACAGTTCGGCGAATCTCATCGTCTCGACCAATGACCGGGTCGAGCTTGCCTTGTTCTGCTCGCTCGGTTAAATCTGTCGTGTATTTTTCAAGCGCTTGACGTACATCTTCAGCATTAGGATCCGTGACCTTCTGGCCACCACGCATGTCGTCTATTGCGCTTTCAATAGCTTCTTTAGTGATATTCAGGCTTTTGAGGATTTCCCCCAAGCGCCCTTTATCTTGTAGCGCCGCTAGAACAAAGATTTCTGAAGTGATGTATTCGTCTTTTCGCTGCTGCGCTATCTTGTCACAAAGATTTAGCAAAATGCCGCTGTCTTTACTTAATTGAACATCTCCCCCAATGCCTTCAATACGAGGTAGGCGCTCAATAGCTTGGCTCAGTGCTGAGCGTAGCGCATTTACATTGATGTTTGCTTGGTCAAGCAAAGGGCGTACTGACCCGCCTTGCTGATTTAGCATGGCAGTCATTAAATGGACAGGTTCAATGTATTGATGATCTCGCCCCAATGCGAGTGATTGAGCATCGGATATTGCGAGCTGAAATTTACTGGTAAATCTATCTAGTCTCATAATCTCAACCTAATTAATGAACAACTATACCTGCGTTAACACGCCGCGATTACGAACATTTTAACTCTCGCTGAGTGGGTAATGCTCTATGCGGAATGGCATTCTTTATGTTCTAGTTATGTAGGCTGCTCAATTGCGATTCAAGTATGAGATTAAAAAGTTAGCCAAAAAGATAACAAATAATGTATGAAGTTTGATCTAGCGCAACTGTTTGATCAGACTAAAACTGCCGCCTTTTTTCGAAACAATTTAAAGCAGGCCTATTACGCTAACTATACGCCCAGTCGTGCGCTTGTTTTGATGCGTAGCTCTTCGATGGGAGTAAAAACGCTGTTCGTCAGTGTAAGTGCACAAGTTACTTTGTGTAATATTCTCAACGCCAGCTTGCTGCAATTGCACCTGTGCCACTAGAGGCAGATCTAATAAGTACTTCCCTCTATCAGAGCTATTGGCAATGGCACCGTCTATATGGCGAAACTTACTCGCCAACTGTGCATCAACTTCGTAGCAGGGCCCGCTGATTGCAGGACCAACCCAAGCGATGAGTTTTTTTGCATCGCTGCCAAAGTGTGAAACAGCACTTCCGATAATGTTAGTATCGAGACCTTTCCAACCAGCATGTACTGCCGCCACTTCTTGACCGCTTTCATCACACAATAAAATGGGCACGCAGTCTGCGGTCATTACCGCACAAAAATGCGATGTTGAAGAAGAATACGACGCATCAGCGGTGGTATCTGCGCTCGGCAATGACACCACGCGGTTGCTGTGCACTTGCTCCAACCATGTGATCTTTTCACTATGTGGAATCAGGCGTCTATTGGCTTTCACTAGTAGGAGGTCGTCCCCCACGTGGGCGCCAACGTTTAAACCTGCAAAATCCCCTATGCTTGTACCTCCCATTCTTGTCGTTGTGTATGCAACAACATTTGCGGGACATGACCACGCTGGCGTAATCAAATCCAGCGTGGATGATATAGGTGAATTTGCATCTGACAATGTCATAAGTTCGCCTTACTCATTAAAGCATATCTTGTGGATTGTCCGCGGTGTCTTTTTTCACGGCTTTAAGCAAGTCCTGCATATCTTGAGGTAGGGGAGCTTTCCACGTCATCCACTCTTCAGTTTCAGGGTGAAACAGCGAGAGCTGTGCGGCGTGCAACGCCTGACGTTGGAATCCGCGAAGCGCAGCGATAAATTCTTCTGACGCCCCTTTAGGAAGACGAGGACGCCCGCCATAAACTTGGTCGCCAAGCAAAGGATGCTTAATGTGGGCCATGTGTACGCGGATTTGGTGCGTACGGCCAGTTTCAAGCTTCAAACGCAGGTGCGTGTATGCGCGAAATTTTTCGATAACACGAAAATGAGTGACCGCTGGTTTGCCCATTTCACGTACTGCCATATGCGTACGTTTTGTTGCGTGTCTACCAATAGGCGCATCTACAATACCACCAGCTACCATCGTACCTAAGGCAACGGCTTCGTATTCACGACTCATTTCCCGACGTTGAAGTTGGTCAACAAGATGCGTTTGAGCAGGAATTGTTTTTGCTACGACCATTAACCCCGTCGTGTCTTTGTCAAGGCGATGGACAATGCCCGCACGTGGAACTTTGTCTATCTCTGGACAATGATTTAACAAGGCATTTAGCACGGTACCGCTTGGGTTTCCTGCACCTGGATGCACAACCAAATCAGCAGGTTTGTTTATGACTAGGATGTGTTCATCTTCATAAACAATGTTTAACGCGATGTCTTGCGCTTCGCTCGTTACTTGTACATCCATTTCGGCCTGTACAGTAACAAGTTCATCCATTTGCATTTTGTGGCGAGGCACGGTGATTACTTCACCGTTTACAGCAACATTCCCATCTTGGATCCAAGTTTTTAGCTTAGAACGAGAATATTCAGGGAACAAATCAGCCAAAACCTGATCTAACCGTAAACCAAAATGCGCAGCTTCCGTTGAAGCTTCTAATTGTATTGTGTTCGGCGACTGTGTCATAACACCATTGATTACGTTTAAAAAAGGGTATTATAACAAGTATTCACGCTGTACACTGCCTTGTTTACGTTTTTGTATGGTTTTTCTCATCGTTAGTACGTTAGAATGCAATTAAAGTGTTGTTGTTTAACACATGAGCTTAGACAGCGAAGTATTAAAACTGTTTAGCAGGAAAATAGAATTATTATGAAATCATTTCGTCTACTGGCCCCCGTTTTATTGGGTGCTATGGTATCTGTCGCAGGATGTAGCTCTTCAGATAATGAAGAAAAAGCCGTATTAGCTAACATGGGTGCGCAGCAACTGTACGACAGAGCAAAGCAGAGCATGGAAGTAGGTAACTTCAGCGCTGCAGCACAAACGTTAAGCGCGCTAGATTCGCGCTACCCGTTCGGTCCCCTATCCCATCAGGTACAGCTAGACCTTATTTATAGCTATTATAAGTCAGGTAAAAACGAAGAAACGCTTGCCACTATCGACAGATTTATTCGTCTGAATCCAAACCATTCAGATGTTGATTACGCGTATTACATGCGTGGATTAACTAACATGGAATCAGATAGCAACCTTTTCCAAGAGTTAATGAATATTGACCGCACGGATAGAGACCCGTCGAAGTCTCGTGCTGCGTTTGAAGATTTCCGTAGACTGATTCAACAATATCCAGATAGCAAATATGCCGCAGATGCGAAGCAGCGCATGGTTCATATTAAAGACCGCTTGGCTCGCTATGAAATCGCTATTGCACGTTTCTACATGAGACGACAGGCTTATGTCGCTGCAGCAAACCGTGGTCGCTATGTTATAGAGCACTTCCCGAATACCACTCAAGTGCAACAAGCACTCGAAATCATGGTTTCAAGTTATGAGCAGCTTGGCCTAGATGAATTGCGTAACAATGCGATGAAGACACTAAAGCTTAACTACCCTGACAGCGAATTTATTAGCTAGATTTGGCTATTCTGTTTTGCTAGAGCTTTATGCAACCAATAAAAAAACGCACATTTGTGCGTTTTTTTGTATCTGGATGTCACATATTGACTGCGTTCGCTTGATAGATTACTAGCGGAAAAACAAGTGACTAAAAGGGTTTAACAATCTTGCAAGGCCCGAAGTAAAGTGCAATGGCTGATCGACAATGCTAAATACAAGGCAGCCTTCTTTACCTTCGGATTTTGGCGTGTGCGTTTTATCACCATCCATGAAAATAAAGTCGCCGGTATCATAACGACTTAGCCCATCACTGAACTCACCATCAATGACTAATGTATATTCCGTACCACGGTGCGTATGCTCAGGTACACTACCGCCACTTCCCATGAAGATAAAGTTAGCTACACCTTGGTTTCCAAGGTCAACTGGCGCCTGCCACAGCTTCCCGACCAAACTTGACCAGTTACCTGTTTTATCAATGTAGCGGTGAAGCGTTCTGGGTACAGTGAATACTCTTCCATCTAACTCGATGGTATTTACACTTGCCTGCGCCCGCAAGGCCGCCCGCTTCTTTACGGGCTCACGATACGCTGTGGGCTGTTCCATCAAAGTGTTATTTTGTTTCGATGATGGGAGCTGCGTAATTTGGGATAGCATGTCACCAAACTGAAGCGACATTTCAGCTTTGTCGCTTGCGGTTGAATTGACGTTCGAAACCATTTGAGCAGCAAGACTTTCCGTTTCAATTTCAACAAAACGCTGACATTTTTCACACATGTCACAATGTGCAGAGACCATCAGTGATATAGCAGGTGACAATGTGCCCTCAACAAAATCTTTAAGTTGCTGGGCACTTGGGTGAAACCTAATCATTATCGTTTAACATGACCTTTAATCGTTGAAGTGCCAAACGTGTCCGCGACTTTACTGTACCTAATGGAATTGAAAGCTCATCGGAGACTTCTTGTTGTGACTTGCCATCAATATAGATAGCTTCAACCACTGCTTTCTGTTTTACAGGTAATGATTCGAACAAATGGCCAATCTGCTCTAAAGTAACTTGTTCGTCGAGTGGCGCCTCGTTTGCATCGGCTGTTTGCTCGCATAAAACTGGCCATAAATCGTCAGAACAAACATCCTCTTTCCTATTCCGCAGCTTTCGAAGCATATCAAAGCGGATGTTACGCGCAATTGTGAAAATCCACGTTGACGGAGAACCTTTTTCTGCATTGAACAGGTGCGCTTTCTGCCACACATTTGACATAGTATCTTGTACCAGTTCCATGGCCAGTGCCTCATTACCCATCTGTTTGAGTGCATAAGAGCGCAGCCGAGGCGCGAAATAGTTGAACACTCTTGCAAATGAGCGCTTGCATCGGGTGTCTGCAACCGCGACAAGGTAATCAGACATTTCAGTTGCACACTCTTTAGGCTTGATTGTGCTGTTGCTTTGTTCCAAAGGAATTCCAACTAACATAAGATTCGTCCGCTTTTCCGTTTTGGTTGTATCATTCTACGGCGTTATGACTTAAAACGTATGCGAAAATCGCTAATATTGGATTACGAATTTGTAATGTCTTTAACCGACTCAACGACTAAGCAATTAATGCAGAGAGATAGTTCAGTAAACTGGTACATTCTCTTTGCGCTAAAAAGTGCTGTTTTTGCGAGCCGTCTACTGGCAATAATTCTAACCACCGATTTAATACCCAATTAGGGCAATCAAACTTTGGTGATTCATAAAGCGATGCCAACTCTTCGTAATTTCCAAAAATTTCTTTAAGTCGCTCGTCCATAGGCGCTATTTGTTGAGGAGCCAAATCGCACTGCCAAGGTTCTAACACCTTGCAACTACCGGTACGAAGACCATCTTTTTCAACTTCTATGCTACTCACCTCAACTAAATGAGAACCAGCAACCTTTATGCCAAGCAACCCATCATCGAGCATGTCGAAGTCAACAACCTGCGCATAAGTACCTATTTTATGAATATGCTCATTCAAATTTTTGTCACCATTAGCATTAAGCATACACATCACAAAGCCTTTATTTTCGGCACATGCCTGTTTGACCATTCGCACGTATCGCGGCTCAAAAATACGCAATGCCATTCTACCTTCCGGCAGAAGGTGCGCAGATAAAGGAAATAAAGGAAAACGTTCTACACTCATACTCAGCACTTCCGAAAACACGAAAATAATTACGCAAGTGAGAACAATTAGGATCGAATGGGAAAATTTTTCACATATAAATGGAAAAACATGATCTTTAGCACGACGATTAATGTAATTTAGTTTTTAAATAAAACATTAACAGATTTCATATCAGAGACTTGCAATTTGAACGTGAAAATAACCGCGAATTTTTTTAAGCGTCGACATTACCGATATGCAAATCTGATTTTGAATTATGAGTTAAGGAAAGGCCATGGACGTCATTGGACGCTTTTGTAAAATTTACACAGACATATGTCAAATTTCTCCAGACGACCTAGAACATATCTATGCCGACGACATACTGTTTATCGACCCAATCACTACACACCATGGCATTGATGAAGTAAAACGCTATTTTTCCAACTTATTGACGCAAGCCGAAAGCTGTAAGTTCGACATTGCGGACATTTTTACTTGCTCGCCCAATGGCACAGAAGAGCATCCATCAAGTCATTCAAAGGTTACCCATATCGCAAATTGGACGATGACCCTTACGCTGAAAGATAGTGATAAGCAAATTACGCTAGATGGCACCACGCAACTTGGTGTCAGCGATGACAGCATTATTTACCACAAAGATTATTACGACTTGGGCGAAATGGTCTATGAGCACGTACCCATCCTAGGTTTTGTCGTTAAAAAAATTAAAGGGAAGCTAGCAAAGTGAAAAGTATTCTAATTACTGGCGCCACATCGGGTATTGGTAAAGCATTAGCAATAACTGCTGCAAACAGCGGTTATCAAGTGATTGCCTGTGGTCGAAATGAAGACACACTCAACGAGCTAAGTAAGTACAATAATATTAGCGCATGCCAGTTCGATGTCACTGATCTTGACGATACTCGACGGGCGCTAACAACGGTTAAATTTGACATTGCTGTACTCAACGCTGGTACCTGCGAATATGTAGATATCGACGACTTCGAGCCAGACATGTTTCGCCGCGTATTCGAACCTAATTTCTTTGGCGTTGTTCATTGTGTAGACGCTCTTCTTCCACGACTTAAGCAAGGCGACAAGCTTGTGATTGTTGACAGCATGGCTCGCCTACTCCCTTTCACACGAACGCAAGCGTACGGTGCGAGCAAAGCTGCCCTACATTATTTTACTAAATCATTAGAAGTAGACCTTCACCACAAAGGCGTGAAAGTGCAAGCGGTGTCTCCTGGATTTGTAGAAACGCCCCTCACAGATAAAAACGATTTTGAAATGCCAATGAAAATTAGCGCTGAAGAAGCCGCTGACGCTATGCTTAAAGGAATAGAGGGCAACAAACAAACAGTTTTCTTCCCTCGGTTCTTTGGTTTTATTCTGCGCTTTATGCATATACTGCCAACCCCACTGCAAAAGCGATTGTCGTTGGCAATGAGAGAAAAACAATAAGAGAAGATGAATGAACAATAAGATTGCCATCATTGGCACAGGTATTTCTGGTTTGACCTGCGCGCACCTTCTAAATAGGCAGCACGACATCACAGTGTACGAAGCAAATGACTATATAGGTGGTCATACTGCAACGAAGAAAATAAGCGACAATGGGGAAACTTACCATATCGATACAGGCTTTATCGTTTTTAATGATTGGACCTACCCTAATTTTATAAAGCTCATTAATCAGTTAAATGTTGAGTATCAACCAACAGAGATGAGCTTCTCTGTAATGAGTAAAAAGGCAAACCTCGAATACAACGGCAATAACTTAAACAGTTTATTTGCACAGCGGCGTAATATTCTGAGGCCTAAATTTTGGCGCATCGTGAAAGACATATTGACGTTTAACAAAGCGTGTAAAGCGATGGTCGCAGAAAACCGTGATACTTCTTCACTTACGTTAGAAGACGTCATTAGAGAATTAAAACTCAGCGATGACTTTGCACGTTATTATATCTTGCCTATGTGCGCCGCAATTTGGTCCAGCAGCTTAGAGCAAACGAGAAAGTTTCCACTCACGTTCTTTTTGCAGTTTTTCAACAACCATGGCTTGCTCAATATTACCGACCGTCCTCAGTGGTACACAATTAAAGGTGGGTCAAGCCAATACATTCCGCCTTTAATCGCACCATTTGAGTCTAAGATAAAACTATCGACGGCCGTTCTGTCGGTAGCGAAAAGCGATGATAAGTGGCAGGTTACCGACTCTTCAGGCAACGCTGCGATGTATGATCATGTGGTATTTGCGTGCCACAGTGGCCAAGCGTTAAAAATGATTCACTCACCGACTTCGCTGCATCGAGATATCCTTGGAAATATCCCTTACGCAGAAAACGACGTGGTGATGCACAAAGATATTTCACAGCTGCCTAAAAGAAAATTAGCTTGGGCGAGTTGGAATTACAGCTTAAAAGAAGACGCAAGTGAGGAAGCCCGCCCCGCTTCTGTCACTTATAACATGAATATTCTTCAACGCCTTGAAGCACAAAGCATCTACTGTGTAACGTTAAATAATACGGCGGAAATAGACCAAAAGAGTATTCTTCGAAGCTATCAGTACGCACATCCGCAATACAGTGCCAGCATGGTCAACGCCCAAGCAAGAAGAAATGAAATTTGTGGCGTAGACAACTTACATTTTTGTGGAGCCTACTGGTATAACGGTTTTCATGAAGACGGCGTAACTAGCGCACTTGATGTTTGTTCTCGCTTTGGTGAAGCCCTGTGATAGAAAGTGCCATCTACAAGGGTAAGGTTTATCACCAACGGTTTAAGCCTACCCAGCATAAATTTGACTATGACATTTATTTATTTTGGCTAAAGCTTGAGAGCAACGAACTCGAAATCTTGTCCAGTTCGTTAAAACGCTTCTCTGCATACGACAAGGCTAGAGTGCGTTTCAAGCGTGAAGACTACTTAGGTGATCCCTCTTTTCCTCTAGGTCAGGCAGTAATAGACAGAATGACAGAGTTAAACGGAGGGAAGACGCTTCAAGGCGATGTCTTTATGCTGGGACAACTGCGTATGTGGGGGCTTTATTTCAGCCCGGTGAATTTCTATTACCTACGCAATGCCGAAGGTAAGTATACACATATGCTTGCCGAAGTAAGTAACACGCCGTGGAATGAGCGTCATCACTACCTTGTAAATCTAGATACTCAAGACGATACGCCAAAAGCTTTTCATGTTTCCCCGTTTAATCCAATGGATATGACCTACAAATGGTCGATATCGCAGCCGTCGGCTAGACTGTCACTTGCGATGGATTGTGTAAGAGACGACAAAGAGTTCAGTGCAGGGATTAATTTGACTAAATTTACTTTAGATAATGCGAATCTATCTGCGGCACTTAAACGTATACCCAGTATGACAATAAAAACAGTGGCTGGAATTTATTGGCACGCGCTTAAACTACTGCTTAAACGAACGCCACTGTATACACACCCAGAAAAAAGTCAGGAACAATAACAATGTCTTTTGGTGAATCTGTACTACTGACCACCTCAGAGGTCTCCTTTGTAGATAAAGCGTGTAGAACTCTATTCCTACAATGCTTAAAACAACTGCCTTTTGGCAGTTTAACCATTCAAGAAAACGGCGATGTCGTTGCGCGTTTCGGCACAGGCGAAAGCGATTTGCGTGCAACGGTAAATATCAAGGATGTACAAGCCTATCGACGCTTATTGCTTGGCGGAAGTGTGGGCGCCGGAGAAGCATTCATGGATGGGTTATGGGACAGTGACGACGTAACAGCCGTGGTAAGAGTGTTTGCTAGGAATTTATCTACCCTTGACGAATGGGAGAATAAATTTAAATGGGTGACTATGCCCATCAACAAGATTCAACACTTTGCACGTCGAAATACAAAGGACCAAGCCAAGAAAAATATCGAGGCGCATTACGATCTGGGTAATAAGCTTTATACCCGCTTCCTTGACCCAACAATGATGTATTCGTCAGCCATATACCCAGATCCGAATGCAACTCTCAATGATGCACAAAATTACAAGCTCAAAGCCATTTGCGACAAGTTACAGCTTAGCGAAACCGATCATCTTCTAGAGATTGGCACGGGCTGGGGCGGGCTAGCCGTCTATGCTGCTAAGCATTATGGTTGCCGCGTAACGACCACTACCATTTCAGAAGAGCAGCATGCATGGGCAAAAGAATGGATTGCCCGAGAAGGACTTGAAAGCAAAATCACTTTGCTGAAAAAGGATTATCGCCTACTTGAAGGCAAGTACGATAAGCTCGTGTCTATCGAGATGATTGAAGCTGTAGGCAAACAATTTTTAGGAAATTTCTTTGAGAAATGCTCGTCACTTTTAAAAGACGATGGCCTAATGCTGCTTCAGTCAATAACCATTGATGACAGACGTTACGACAGCTATTCAAATAGTGTCGACTTTATTCAGAAATATATCTTTCCGGGTGGATTTTTACCTTCTCAGCACCAGCTTAACGCTCACCTGAAAAAGTACACTAATATGATGATTCGTGACTTACACGACATCGGGATTGACTATGCGAAAACACTGAACCATTGGTATGAAGCATTTATCTCTGCAAAAGATGAGCTTTTAAACGACGGTTATGACGAGCGTTTTATGCGGATGTGGACCTACTACCTGAAATATTGTGAAGGTGGTTTTTTAGAAAGGACAATCAGTACCGTTCAGCTTGTGATTTCAAAGCCTCATTACAGACTTGATTTGGCTCGTGTTTAACAACGCTAATTATCGATAGTAGTGACAAAAAAAGCGGCGCCCTTTTGGCGCCGCTTTCTTGTTTGAAGCTGACACTAGGTCAAAGCACTACTCATCTACAACTGATATAGGCTTCGACAGCATTGGCTTACCCTGATTAATATTAATTTCAACGCGACGATTTTGCGCTCGGTCTGAAGGTGTAGTGGCATTTTCTACAATTGGATCGGTATCTGCCTTACCCACTACCGACATACGACTTTCGTCAAACCCTGGCGCGGTCCGCATGGCTTCAGCGACCGCTACAGCGCGCTGCGCTGACAAGTCCCAATTAGAACGATAGAGTTCATTAGCAATATGCTGACCGTCACTGTGCCCTGAAATTTCGATTTCTCCAGGCACATCCGCCAACAGCGTACCGATTTTTCTCAACACCGGTTGGAATTGGGGCTGCAAAAAGGCCGAGCCCGCCGAGAAGGAACCGTTTTCACGGATTCGAATGGTTAACTGCTGACCCAACGATTCCATTTCCACCGAACCATCTAGAATTTGTTTTTCTAATTGCTGCGCTACTTTTTTCATCAGTTCAGCCATTTGCGACTGATCGGTGCTTTGCTCAGCCGATGAAGACGACTCAGTAGCCGTTTGTTGAGATTGTCCGCCACGCTGCTCGCCGCGCTGCTTCTGCCTTCCGCCGGCAGAGTCTTCGTTACCAGCCTGAAATTCCAGCATTTGCTGGGTCATTTCGTTAGTTTGCTGCTGAATGGATTCAATGGGCGTAGGGTCAGGTTTACCCGGACGAAATTCCATAGCAATAACACTGGTGCCCTTTGGAATATCTTTTACTTCAATTTTATTTTGCACACCAAAAGCAAACTTCATAGAGCCTGCAATTTGTTTAAACTTCAGTACGTCCATTTCCGAAAACGAAAGTAGCAGTACAAAGAAGCACATAAGCAACGACATCAGGTCTGCGAAGGTTCCCATCCAGGCTGGAAGCCCCTCGGGGGGACATTTTGGGCATTCTTCTTCGGCCATTACTCTTCCTCTGCGCTTCCGCGTTTACTCGCCGCAAGGTAGTTCTTTAATACTCCTTCGATAACACGTGGGTTCTGGCCGTCGGCTATACCCACAATACCGTCAAGAACAAGACTCTGGTTTAACTTCTCTTCTCCAGCTCTTACCGCCAGTTTAAAGGCAATTGGCAAACACACGACGTTGGCAAAAAAGGCACCATAAAGCGTGGTTAATAGCGCTACCGCCATGGCAGGGCCGATGGCTTTAGGGTCATCCATGTTTGAAAGCATGGCAACCAGACCGATCAAAGTACCAATCATACCCATCGCTGGTGCTACGTCACCCATTCCTTTAAATATAGAAGCGCCGAACTCATGCCTTTCCGTTGTCATAGAAATATCTTTAGCTAACGTTTCTCTCACCACTTCAATGTCGTGGCCGTCAACCAGCATGTCCACACCTTTTTGCATGAACTCATTTGAAATTTCCGCTTCTTCTAGTGCCAGAAACCCGCCTTTTCGCGCAGCGTCTGCCATTTCAACAATCTTCTCGATAAGCTCTTCAGGCGTTTCAATTTTGAACATGAATGCTTTGCCAGCAACTTTACCCGCACTGAAGAATTGGCCCAACGTAAACTGAGATAGGACAACAAATAGTGTTCCCCCGAATACAATAAGTATTGATTGCACGTCGATGAACATGCCCAAGCTGCCGCCCAGAATCATAGCCATAACTATGAAACCAATGGCGCCCAACATACCTATGACGGTTGCTAAATCCACTCACTCTTCCCCATTTATGCGCAGTCAGTGCTGTTAGTGTACAAATATCCTATCGGCAAAAGATAGAAATACTAAAACGACATTATTGAAAAATATCACATTTATTTGTTTATTATGAAGTAGGTTCTATGTAAAAGCGCTGCTTTGTCTGTTTTTATAAACTAAAAACATCTAGCGCTTTTTCAGCGCCTTACGTTTTCCTTCACAGTAAATAACACGGTTACTTCTGAAAGGTTACTGAGCCTTGCATCGAATATAGCACAATTTGCTTGTATGTTGCCTTTTGAACTGGATGAAAAAAAAGCTATGTTACTGTGATATAGGCGATATACGGACAAACCATTTGACCCTTGTGCAACCCTCGGTTAATGTGCGCGGTATACGTATTTTGGCCACTATATTGAGTGTTTTTATGACGACAGAAAAAGCATCAGCGTCTTTTGAAGAAACTTTATCAGAACTAGAAGCTATCGTTAACGAAATGGAAAGCGGTGATCTGCCTCTTAATAAAGCACTAGAAAAATTTGAACGCGGCATAGCACTTTCCCGCCAAGGCCAACAATCTCTTGAAAACGCCGAGCAAAAAGTAAAGATACTGCTCAGTGAACAAGGCGAAGAAACGCTCCACCCTCTTCCTGAAAGTGAACAGCCATAAATCGTTCATTTTTAACTAACAGGCAATCTATGAATTTTTCTGCTTTGCATCAGCAAGTTAAACAACAAACTGATGCATCTCTTCTTACATTAATTGACGAATTACCCGATTACGCGCCGCGCTTGAAAGACGCAATGCGTCACGCCTTACTTGCTGGCGGTAAACGGATGCGGCCACTACTTGTTCAAGTAGTAGGTAACACCCTAGACGTGCCCAAAAAAGACCAAATGGCTATTAGTATGGCCATTGAATGTGTGCATGCCTACTCGTTAGTCCACGACGATTTACCAGCCATGGACGACGACGACTTGCGCCGCGGTATGCCAACCTGCCATATCGCCTTTGATGAGGCTACCGCTATTTTAGCTGGCGATGCGCTGCAGGCACTTGCATTTACAGTGTTAGCTGATGCGCCATTAAGCACGTATGCTGAAACAAAGCGTAGCCAGTTACTGTCTGTACTTGCGAAAAGTGCGGGTTACATAGGTATGTGCGGTGGGCAAGCTATCGATTTAGCCAGCACCGGCAAAACCATCTCGCTAGAAGAACTAAAACAGCTGCATAGATTGAAAACCGGTGCATTGTTAAAAGCCTGCGTAGAAATGGTCGCCATTGTTAGTGAAGGCTTACTGCCTCAAACTAAAATTGACTTAATGGCTTATGCCGCGGATATTGGGCTAGCTTTCCAAGTTCAAGACGATATTTTAGATGTGGAAGGCAGTAGCGAAAAATTAGGTAAGCCCGCGGGGTCAGACGAAGCGTTAGGGAAAAATACCTTTCCAGCCAAACTTGGTATTACAGGTGCTAAACAAGAATTAGAAATGCTTCACGATAATGCACTTCAAGCATTGGCGCGTTTACCCTACAATACTGACAGTTTAATTGCGTTTAGCGAGCTTTTGGTAAAACGCGACCATTAGCCACGCGCCATGTTGAAAAAGATAATAAGTACATGAGTTTAGATCTCCAACATTACCCAACGCTTGCGCTTGCGCAAACACCCGATAAATTGAGGCAGTTGCCCCAAGACAAATTACGCGAGCTCGCCGATGAGTTGCGTGAGTACTTACTTAACAGCGTAAGCCAAACTAGTGGGCACTTTGCATCTGGTTTAGGCACAGTGGAACTGACCGTCGCTTTGCACTATGTGTACGACACCCCCTTCGATCGACTGCTGTGGGATGTAGGTCACCAAGCTTATCCGCACAAAATCCTTACAGGTCGTGCAGAGCGCATGAGCACCATTCGCCAAAAGAATGGTCTGCACCCTTTCCCATGGCCGCCTGAGAGCGACTACGACACCTTTGCAGTTGGTCATTCGTCTACATCGATTAGCGCAGGGCTGGGCATGGCTGTGGCTGCCGAAAAAGAAGGCAAAAACAGAAAGGTTGTAGCGGTAATTGGCGACGGTGCAATGACCGCTGGTATGGCGTTTGAAGCCCTTAATCACGCTGGTGATATCAAGAAAGACATGGTAGTTGTACTTAACGACAACGAAATGTCTATTTCTGAAAACGTAGGTGCGTTGAACAGTCACTTAGCTCGCTTGCTCACAGGCAACTTTTTCAACTCTATACGCGATGGCGGCAAAAAGCTGCTAAGCAATGTACCTCCTATTAAGGAGTTTGCCAGCCGTGCAGAAGAACACATTAAAGGCATGGTTGTCCCGGGCACGATATTTGAAGAGCTTGGCTTTAACTACATTGGCCCTATCGACGGCCACGACGTTAATGGTGTTGTCGATACGCTACGCAATATGCGCAAGTTTGACGGCCCGCAGCTACTTCACGTAGTCACCAAGAAAGGTAAAGGTTACGCGGTTGCTGAAGAAGACCCTATCAAGTTCCACGCGGTACCAAAATTCAATCCGGCTGACAACGCTTTGCCAAAATCTAAGCCTTCAGCCCCTACCTACTCTGTAATCTTTGGGAAATGGCTGTGTGATATGGCGGCACAAGACCCTAAGCTAATGGCGGTAACGCCAGCCATGCGCGAAGGTTCAGGCATGGTTGAGTTTTCTCAGCGTTTTCCAGAGCAGTATTTCGATGTTGCGATTGCTGAACAGCACGCGGTGACCTTTGGTGCAGGCCTTGCCAAAGACGGTATGAATGCGGTTGTTGCTATTTATTCGTCGTTCCTGCAGCGCGCCTACGACCAGCTCATTCACGATGTGGCGATTCAAGACTTACCCGTATTGTTTGCCATTGATAGAGCCGGTATTGTTGGCGCAGATGGCCCTACTCACCAGGGGGCGTTTGATATCGCTTTCCTGCGCTGTATTCCGAATATGGTGGTTATGGCTCCTTCAGATGAAAATGAATGTCGTCAAATGCTTTACACGGGTCACAAGCTACAAAAACCAGCTGCTGTTCGTTACCCTCGCGGTGCTGGCATGGGTGTCACGCCTGACGAAGCTATGACAGAGCTTGAGATTGGTAAATCTCGTACGTGTCGAGAATCATCAAAAGGCAAGTCTGAAAGTATCGCCATTTTAAACTTTGGCTGCCTACTGCCCTACGCGCTTGAAGCTGCAGAGGCGATTGACGCTACCGTTATCGACATGCGTTTCATTAAGCCGTTAGACGGCGACGCAGTATTAAAAGCAGCCAGTGAGCACAGTGCATTTATTACGTTGGAAGACGGCTGTATTATGGGTGGAGCTGGTAGTGCGGTGCTTGAACACTTGCAGCAAAATGGTGTTCTTAAGGCAGTGAAGATGTTGGGTCTGCCTGATAGCTTTATATTACAAGGCACTCAGCAGGAAATGTACAAAGAGCACGGCCTTGACGCTAAAGGTATTATTACAGCGGCTAGCAGTTTAAGCGCTAACTAATTGAGCTTTAAAATCACCACTAAGACATTAAAAAGCCCGCTATTTTGCGTAATGCCAGTCAGTTAAGCTGACTGGCATTTTTCTTTGTGGGGTATTTAGTCGGTCTTTTCCTCACTACTCTGGGGTAATACCTGTCAGGTCGT